>JAGNNG010000222.1 GCA_017990795.1 Deltaproteobacteria bacterium | reverse complement strand
TCGCCGTCGGCCCGCTCAATGCGCTGCAGGCTATCGGGCGCGGACAACAGCGCTTGCAGATTCTGCAAGTTGCTACTGCCGCGGGTCAGCACTCGGGCCGTATGCCCAGCAGCAAGCAGCTCTTGCACGATCCAGCTGCCGATAAAACCCGTGGCTCCAGTGACTAGAACTTTCATCAGAGGTCCTTGCGCTCGACAAAGAGACGACACCGTCCAGCAGCTACGGCCAGACGAGAGGGGACTGGCTATTCGGTTTCGAAGCGGAACTTGTAGTTTTCGATGACATAGGCGGCGGGCTTGCCGTCTTTGCCGATGGCGGGGCCGAACTTGCAGCGCGGGTCGAAGCGCAAAAAGCCAATGGTCATGTTGTCGATCTCTGGGCTGATGCCTTTGACCTTTTTGATGCTGCGAATCTTGCCGCGCTCATCCAGCTCGACCCGTAGCACGACCTCGCCCTCTAGCCCTTGGGCGCGCGACTCGGAGTTTTCCCACTTGGCCTTCATGCGTGCGCCGCACTCGTCGGCATCGTGAGAAGGCAGCTTGGCCAGCTCCTCCTCGGCAACCGGATGATACTCAGAGCCCCCGGGCGCACTTGACGCGGGCAGCGGCGGCACTTCCTTGACCTTAGGCCGCTTGTTGGGATCGGCCATAGTCGTATTTCCCGTCGCGACAGAGATGCCTTGCCCGCCGGTCTGACTCGGATCGATGCCAAACACCGGCCTCGGTGGCTCTTTGGGCGGCTCAGCGGGGGGCGGCGTCGACGACTTTGGTGCCTGCGCCTGCTTGGGCTGACGCTTGACCACCTTCTTGGGCGGCTCGGGCGGCGGCGGCTCGGGCGGCTTTTCGGGCTCGGGCGGCGGCGGCGTTTCCGTCGGTGGCGGTGGTGGCTTGGGCTTGCGGAACTCCACCTCGACGGTGGTTACGCGCTTGGGCTCAGGTGGGTTGGCACCGTACAGGTACAAAAGCACGCCGCCATGAAGCAGCAGTGCCAGCCCCAGCCCGAACCGATCCTGCTTGGAAAAGAGTGCGTTCACGTCCCGTCGGTCGCCATGGCGAATTTGGTGACGCCCAGCACTTTCACCAGGTCGACGATATGCATCACGTCGCCGTACGCGATGCCCTTGTCGCCCGCGATTACCGCTTGGATGTCTTTGTTTTTGCCCACAAGGTCCGAGATGATGCCGCGCGCTTTCGTCTCGTCCATCTTGTCGCCGTTTACGTACAGGTCAAAGCCAGCTTGGCCGCCCTGCTTTTTGGACAGCGTAAGTGACAGAGTCGACTTTTGCGTCTCGTCGCTGCTGGCGGCTTTGGGCAGTTCGACTTTGATCGACGGGTTGTTGGCGATGATGGGCGCGGCCACCATCATGATGATCAGCAGCACCAGCGTGATATCGACCAGCGGCGTGACGTTGATGTCGGCGATCATTCCTGGGCCGTCATCATCGCCAAATCCGCCTGAAGAGCCGCCCGCCATTAGCTCGCCTCCGCTGCTTTGTCTGCTTTGGCTTTTGCGTCCGACTTGGTGGTCGCAGTGCCGTTGCCCGAGTGTTCTGCGCGCAGCACCGTGAGGATCACCTGAGCTGTCGAGTCGATCTGTCCGGTGATGTTGCGCACGCGTCGGTTGTAGATATTAAAGCCGACGACCGCCGGGATAGCGACTAGGAGTCCGACTGCCGTCGCTACCAGGGCCTCTGAGATACCAGCCATGACGATGGCGATGCCGCCTGCTTGGTTGCCAGCCAGGTCCTTAAACGCCTTGATGATGCCGAGCACGGTGCCAAACAAGCCGATAAACGGGGCGTTAGAGCCGAGGGTGCCAAGAAAGGCCAGGTTGCGCTCCAGCAGCAGCTTGACGCGCGCTTTGGCTCCGAGCATTGCGGCTTCGGCGGCCTCGGAGCCGCGCTCTGCTTCTTCCAGGCCTGCGCGTGCGACCACGGCTACCGCGCTGCTGTTATCGACGACTTGCTTGCGAGCATCATCGAACTTGCCGTTCATCAGCAGCTTGCGAATCTCGTCGGTCAGGCTGTTGTTCGGGTTGCGGACGCTGAAGTAGTAAAGGCCGCGCTCGATCATGACAGCGACGCTAAGCAGCGACAGAAACAGGAGCAGCCAGAGTACCCACTCGGCGCCGATCAGGGTGAATGCGAGGAGTTTCGTTGTGAGGTTCATCGGAACGAGTGTTCTCCAGTTTTGTAGGTAGTGGGATGCACTAGCGCGGCAGGTGTCGCCAGACTTGGCTAAGCAGCCAGAATCATGAGTCACTGCGCCGCGCGCCGGTTCAACAGATGACTTGGCCGGTCAGTGTAGGTTGATCGGTAGCAGGGCGCAACCTGGTGGATCCCAACTTTTCTGCAGCGTCCGAGCCTGGCAAAAAAATCTGCTTCAGCATGACCGCTGGGACCGCCGGCGCGAGGAATGCGTGGGTGTTGGCCAGCATGCGGTCTTGAGGCTGGACCGGTGCGCATACCCGGCTGGGCGCCTTTGTAGCAGCTGCGAGGCCGTCAAGACGGGCTGGTTGCGACCGGCGTGGCTCGGTTACACTTCTATTCTGGCGGAAATTTGTCATGCGCTGGCCTGCACACATAGGGATTGCATGCACTGAGCCTTTGGGTGCATGGCCTAGACGCGCCAGCCCTGTTTGCGTGACTGGCTGGCTTTGGCGCTGTGACAGCGTCGGAGGCCTTGCGTTGATAAGTCACAGTGGCTCTGCGGCAGGTTGTCGCATACAGCACGCTGTGGGTCTTGGATCGTAAGAGCGCGTTAGCGCGAAAAGGTCCATGACATGAGTGGTCTTAGCGACGAAAAGGACGATTCGCAGGCCGAGCAGGCGACGGTGGATGCGTCGTTTGGACAGACCATCGACGCCGCTGAAGCGACAGACGCGCCCACTCCTGCCGCCTACGACAGCATTCCCGTGACCGGGATTTCCTCGTCGCCAAACCACGGAATTTCGGCGGGACCGCTTGAGCGCTCAGCCATCAGCAACCCATCGACGTCTGGCGCGATCTTTGTGCCCGTCAGCGTGTCGATGCAGTTCCGTACCTCGCCAAATCTGGGCCAAGACGGGGTGCTGCCCTTTACGGGCTGGGACCGCTACGAGATCAAGTCGCTGCTCGGCGCAGGCGGCATGGGAGTGGTCTACAAAGCCTGGGACCCGCAACTGCAGCGCTTTGTGGCTCTTAAGTTTTTGCGCCACGCGTCGCTAAGCGAGGCTGTCAAAGAGAAGTTTCTACGCGAAGCACGCGCGCAGGCTCGCATCGAGCATCCGCACGTCTGCAAGATTTTCGAGGTCGGCTCGGCGTTTGGCCATCCCTACATCGCGATGCAGTACATCGAGGGCAAGCCCCTGTCGCAGCTGCGTCGGGAGATGACCGTCGATCAGTGCGTGGCGGTGATGCGCTCGCTGTCGGACGCGGTGCATGCGGCGCATCAGCTGGACCTGATTCATCGCGACCTAAAGCCCGCCAACATCTTGGTCGAGCGTGGCGACGATGGGCGCTTTCGTCCGTTCGTGCTCGACTTTGGACTGGCGCGCGAAGTGGCCTCGCAGGGAAGCAGCAATCCCGTCGCCATCGAAGGCACCCCGTCGTATATGTCCCCCGAGCAGGCGCGTGGCGAGGTGACGGCTCTGGACCGTCGCACCGACGTATATGGCCTGGGCGCGATGCTGTATGAGCTGTTGTGTGGGCGCCCGCCGTTTGCCGGCAAGAGTCGTATGGATGTGCTGCTCGCGGTGCTCACCACCGACCCGACTTCGCCGCTGCAGCTCAATCCTCGCATCCCGCGCGACCTGGCGGCCATCGCGCTCAAGTGTCTAGAGAAAGAGCCGCAGCACCGATACGACTCAGCGCGCGCCCTTCACGAGGACCTGACCCGCTTTCGCGACGGAGAGCCGGTGCTCGCCAATGCGCAGTCGCCGCTGTATCGGCTGCTTAAGCGTGCGCGCAAGCACAAGCTCCTCGTCGGTGTGCTGGTGGGGGCGCTGGCATTTTTGATCACCCTCTTGGTCATTGGCGTTCGCGCCAGCTTGTGGGCCACCGAGGAAGCGCACCTGGCGCAGCAGATCGGCCAAGACGTCAAAGAGATGGAGCTGTTCCTGCGCTATGCCTACGGCCTGCCGCTGCACGAGCCAGTGGCAGAGAAGGCCCTGACGCGCGCCCGCATGCAGCGCATCGAGTCGACGCTGCCCAGGCTGCGCATCGGCGGGCAGGCGCTGGGTCACTATGCGCTGGGGCGGGGTCATCTGGTGCTGCATGAGTACGCGCCCGCCGAGGCTCAGCTGCAGAAAGCCTGGGAGCTGGGCATGCGCGCCCCCGAGCTGCACTACGCGCTGGGACTGGCCCTGGGCGAGCGCTATCGCAGTGCGCTCCTGGATGCGCAGCGCCAGACTGCGCCGAGTGCGCTGGACCGTCGCAAGCAAGAGCTACGTGCGCAGTTTCTGCTACCCGCCCTGACCCACCTGCGCGAAAGCAGCGGCGTTCGCCTAGAAGCCCCCGCTTATGTCGAAGGCCTGATTGCCTTTTA
>JAGNNG010000221.1 GCA_017990795.1 Deltaproteobacteria bacterium | reverse complement strand
AACTGCTTGATCTTCGACAGCGTGCGCAGCCCCGGAATCTTGCCCAGAAGCCCCGCCTGCGCGCCCATCGTCAGCATCATCTGCCGCATCAGCGCAAACTTGTGCAGAAGCTCCATGACCTCGGCTTCTTTGCGACCCGAGCCGCGCGCCACACGACGCACTCGGCTCTCGCTATAGTTGGCGACGCGGCGACGGCCTTTAACCTGCCCGCCCGAGATCACCTGCTCCCACGAGGTCTCGATGAAGCGCTCGGGATTGCGCCGCTCATCCAGCGACATCGAGCTGATCATGGCCTTGATCTTGACCAGCTCTTTGTCGTCGATGTTGGCGCCTTCGGGAATCTGCATCCCGAACATCGGCATCTTCTGAATGATGTCCTTTAAGGACCCCATCTGCTGGATGACGCTGATCTGCTCAAGGAAGTCCTGCATGTCGAACTTGCCCTTGAGCATGCGCATCGCATCTTGCTCGGCCTTCTGGGTGTCGACGACCTGCTCGAAGTCCTTCATCAGGCCCACGATGTCGCCCATGCCCAGGATGCGGCTGGCCAGTCCCTCAGGACGGAACTCTTCTAGCTTGTCGAGGCTCTCGCCAACGCCGAGGAAGCGGATCGGCTGACCCGTGACTTCCTTGATCGTCAGCGCCGCGCCACCACGGGCATCACCGTCGAGCTTGGTCAGGATAAAGCCGGTGGTGCTGATGCGCTCGTGGAACGCCTTGGCGGTATTTACCGCATCTTGGCCGATCATGGCGTCGACGACCAGGAAGGTCTCGTGCGGCTTGACGCGAGCTTTGATCTCCTCCAGCTCGAACATCAGCTTGTCGTCGATGGCCAGACGCCCAGCGGTATCCAGCAGAACTACGTCGTAGCCCTTGCTGTACGCAAACTTATAGGCCTCGTCGCAGATCTCCGGAGGTGTCTTGCCAGCGGCGGTAAAGACCGTGATACCGAGGCTGTCACCGAGCACCTGCAGCTGCTGCACGGCGGCAGGACGGTAAATATCAGCTGCCACCAGCAGCGGCTTGCGCTTGTGAATCTTGTTCAGCCACCGCGCGAGCTTGCCGGTGGTGGTGGTCTTGCCCGAGCCCTGCAGACCGACCATCATGAACACCGTCGGGCCTTTTTTGGCCCAGTTCATCTCGGTGGGGCCGCCGTCGGTGCTACCCATCAGCGCCGTCAGCTCGTCCTGACAGATGCGGATGAAGTGATACTCCGGCGAGACCTCCATCTGCTTCAGCAGCTTGTCGCCCGAGCCGGTGTCGCTGGGCATCTGCGCTTTGGCCCGCAGCGCCACAACCTGACCCAGCGCCTTTTCTTTGACCCGCGCCAAAAACGAACGCACCACGGGCAGCGCAACGTCCGCCTCCAGCAGCGACATCCGCACATCGCGCAGCGCGACCTCGATGTTGTCTTCGGTAAGTTCGGCCTGACCGGTGAGGCGCTCGCGGGCTGCCCGAAAGCCTTTGCTGAGGGTTTCTAACATGGTCGTTGTCGTTCCTGAGGTTTGGCTCTGCGCCCTTTTTGGCTATCGATGTGTCGGTAGCGCCACAGGCTCAGATCGCAGCGTACGTAACAGAAGCCGTCGACGGAAATGGTCGCGGCTGGCTGGCCCCAGACTTATCACGGAGAGTACCTGTGGCGCTAGCCGGTGATTACAAAAGTAGCGACTGGCAAGCCACAAGCGGGCGGGATGCTGGCGCTACATATCGCCAGTAGGCGGAACAGCGCTGTCGATTGGGTCAGACAGGTCTTCGGGCTTCGCAAGGTCTTCGGGCACGGTCATATCGGCAGGCGGCTTGGCCATGTCAGCGGGTGGCTTGGCCATATCGGGCGCGTCCAGACCCATGCCACCGACGATCGGCGGATACAGCGTTAGCAGCTGCTGCGCGTGCTTGCCGTTGCGCAGGTCGAGCGCGATCTCTGGCGTTACGCCTTGGACCTGACCGCCGCGCAGTCCGCGTACACTGAGCGTTGCCGGCCCGTCTTGCCACAGCACCGCCACTTTGAACGGCAGCTCTTGCCCAGACGACAGCGCCATCATCGTCGTGTCGGTCTTCGGCTTGCGCTGCACCATCACCTGCAACTGATCCAAGGCACCGACGCCCTCGGCACCTTGCAGCGTGACCGATAGGCAAGTCTCGCTGCGTCCTTTGCAAGCATCCGAGTCTTTACAGCCTGCCGAGAGGCTCACGCCCAGTAGCAGCCCTGGCAGCAGCAGCCACGACGCATCTTTGGCAACACGGCTCATAGGCGGATCCCGCTCACCGTCACCAGCGTCATCGTGCGCGCATCAACGACGCCGCCCGGCCAGGTTGGCACCGCTGGAAACTCTGCTGATGACGACGTATTGCGCACGCCAAGACCAACACCCAGGCCAACGCCCAGGACGGCCACCGCACCGACACCGGTCCAGAACCACCACTTCTTGGGCAGCTCGCGCAGGCTAAACTCAGATGAGCCGCTGGCTCCGGTGACTGGAGTGTTGGCGGCCACCGCGGGCGTGGTCCCACTGTCGCTGCGCTGCGCGGGCTCGGCACTGGAGCCGTCCTGCTGCGGCTGACCTTCGTTTTGCGCCTGCGGCTCCAAGAAGCGCGACCGCGCACCGGGCTCTAACTTCACCTTCATCGGCATGCCGGGCTTGACGTCAATTTGCACTTTGGCACCGCTAGAAGGATCGGTCGCTGCCGGCGCCATGATGATCTCGTGCTTGCCCGGTAGCAGACGCAGCGGGGTATCAATTGGCGTCGTTCCCACCGGGCGACCGTCCACCTTGACCGCTGCGTTTTGCCGCGTTGCCTCGACCGTCACCGGAGCCGAGACCTGGTCCATCATCACGCCCAGCTTGGTGCCAATCTCGCGCCGCTTGGCATCGGGAATGGCGGGCGCTTCTTTTAGGTAACGACCCAGCGCATCTAGTGCATCCAGCGGGCGCTCCGCCTCAGCGTAGGCCAGCCCGAGTGGTAGCAAGAACTTGGTATTGCGGCTCAGCGAAAAGGCCTTGGACAGCTCGCCTACCGCGCCGGCGGCATCATGCTGCGCCAGCAGTCGCTCGCCCTCTTTACCTGCTTTTTCGGCATCGGCTTTGGCTGCAGCCTCTGATGCCGGTGCGGCCTTCGCCTGCGCCCGGACTGCCTGTGGACTTAGCGACGACAACAACAGAAATGCCCCGACCCCGGAAAAACCAATGACGTGCCTGTTCATGTTGTGGTTTTTGGCACGCCACCCAAGCCTTCGTAAAGCGAGAAATGTGGGCCAAGGTAGTACGAGGCGGAGGAACCAAGCCCGCTGGCCCAACCCCTCCAGAGTAGAGAAGTCCCTGGTCCTTAGCGTCTATTCCTATATGCTGCGCCCATGGCCACCGCCGCTTTGGTCGTCATTGGAGACGAGATCCTGTCGGGCAAGACCACCGACACCAACACCCCTTTTTTGATCGCCGAGCTACGCAGCCTGGGCGTCGCGCTGCGCGAGATCGCAGTCGTCGCCGATGGCATCCCGCAGATAGCCGAAGCGGTACGGCGGCTGTCGCAGCGCTATGACTACGTCTTCACCTCCGGCGGAGTCGGGCCCACCCACGACGACCTGACCATGGCTGGCGTCGCGGCTGCGTTTGATGCGCAAGTGGTGCGCCATCCACAGCTGGAGGCCCTGCTGCGCGAACACTACTCAGCACGAGGTACGCAAGTCGTCGAGCGCAACCTGCGCATGGCCGAGCTGCCTGAAGGCACCACTTTACTGACGGCGGCAGACCTGCGCTGGCCGCTGCCGGTGATGCGCAACGTCTACATCCTGCCCGGCATCCCGGAGATCTTCCGCAAAAAGTTTCTAGCCGTGCGCGAGCGTTTCCGCGCCACCCCGTTTTATCTGCGCCAGATTTTTGTGCGCAACGAAGAGGGGCTGATTGCCCGCCACCTGGATGACATCGCCGCGAAGTATGCGGACGTGGCCCTCGGCAGCTACCCCCGGCTCGAGCCGGCAGAAGACGGGCACCGCGTAAAGCTGACGCTTGAGAGCAAAGAGCAAGCACGGGTCGAACAGGCCACGCGTGAGCTGTGCGAACTCCTTGGCTCCGAGCAGATTACTGCGCTGCAGTAGCGCTCACCGTAGGCTCAATACGTGATTAATCCTCGTCGCCCGCGCTTCTTATTAACGCCACTGTTTCGGGCGCACCTGCTCGGAGTTTTTTTGGGGCTGCTGCTGACCGGCGTGGCGCTGCCCAGCTCTGCGCAAGACCCCGATCATGCCGAGCTGCACATCGACTACAGCGCCCCGTGGGGACCGCTGATTAGCGATGCGTTTCCCGACGGATTTGCCATCAATATCGGTAGCAGTGACGGCACTCCGCGCGCTGCCAAGCTGCTGGTTTTCGATGCAGCCGATCGACCCAAAGCCTCACAGCCGCCGCTACTGACCGTCGATAGCCCCGAGGCTCCTTGGCATCTGTTGCGCGCCACCGGACTGCAGCCATCGCGACGATACCGCTACGTGGTCCAGCTGGCCGGGCACGCAGACAGCAATGGCGAAGTCTCGACGGCACCGCCGCTGGG
>JAGNNG010000220.1 GCA_017990795.1 Deltaproteobacteria bacterium | reverse complement strand
TATCCGCTGCTACTGGTCGCTGAAGCGGGCACTCAGATCGTGCGCAAGAGCTACGTCATCGTCTTGCGGAGGCGCTCATGAGGCGTTGGCTATGGTGCTGCGTGCTGTGGCTGCTCGGGTGTGCGCCGCCGCTGCCGCCACTGATGGAGCTAGAGCCCGGGCTTGAGGAGCTGGCGCTGCTGAGCGTAGGCCCCAAGGTACTGCTTCCAGGGACGGAGATTGTACTTGGGGGCCGCGGGCTGCCGACTCCTGGAGATGGTGGGCTCTCGCTGCTGCTTGGAGGCGTAGTGAAGTCGGCGCGGGGCGAGATGCGGACTTTTGAGGTGCGCCTTCGCGCGGAGTATCGCAGTGCAACCGAAGCTCGCGTACCAGCAAGCAATGAGCTCTTTACGGCACTCGGTGTCACTGAAGGAACCCTGGACGGAAGCGCGCGGATCGTGGTGGACAGCGCCATCGATCTGGCTGCTCATCAAAGCGAGTCACTGCGAGTGGCGCTGCAGGTGGCGCAGACGCTGACGCCGCGGCTCACAGCAGTGGAGCTTGGTGGCGCACAAAAGAGCACCGGCAAGCTTCATCCAAACGACTGGGTCGTGGTGCGGGGTGACAACCTGCTGGTGGGTGGTGGCGAGGGCGACACAAAAGCAGTGCTGACAGGCTGCTTCTTGCCCGAGGGAGCCAAAGAGCCATGTACCAAGAATGGTCGCATTGTCACGCAGGTTGCAGTGCCCGTGCAGCCCGCCGACCGTCTGGACCGAACAGTCGGCATTTTCCCGTTTTCTCCGACGATAGTAGGCATTGTGCCGGGTCGCTTTGCAGGCACCGTGACGCTTGTGAACCAGCAGCCAGGGATGCAGCTGAAGCAGCGCTCTGAGCCGGTGCCATTGACGGTGGCCTTGGTGCCGCCTGAGCTCTCACGCATCACCCCGGACGCGGTGAGCTTGGGTCAGTATGTCGAGATGCGCGGTGCTGGCTTCGTCGGAGGCGCCGCGGATCAAGCGACCTTGGTGCGGCTCCTGGGCGTCTATACGCTGCAGGGCTCGCCCATCCAGATTCCGGTCGACTTAGAGATCGTGGTCAAGTGGGTGCCGCGCTATCCCGACGGACCGCTGGGGCGCTACGTGCTCGATGAAACCGACGCACTGGGTCGAGCGCTTGAGTCCCGCGGCGGACTGCGTGAAGCCTTTGGCACTTTTGTTGGCACCGCGCAGAGCACGCTTCGCTATGGCAAGCAGAGCGTCTCGAGCAAAGCCATACCGATGCGCCTGGTGCTGCTGCCGCCCAAACAGGTGGTGCTGGTCAAGTTCCTGCCGTCGTACCAAGAGAGCCTGCGCTTGTTTGGCCTGCGCGTCGTCGACAATGCCGTACGAGCGCGGGTGCTAGACGTGGCGCGCCGCGACTACGCAGGCGTAAACATTGAGTTCCGCGAGGTCGAGCCGCAGGCCCCCCCGCCGGAGGACTTTGCTTATTTTGCGCAGGTCGAGATTGGCGGGGCCGACCCCAATGGCCTTGGCTATCTTGGCTACGACAACACTCCGGGTCGTGACCTGCAGAACAAGCGACTTTACGACCGCATCGGTGGCGTCAACGCAGTCACACAGAACGACGGCTCACCAGGCTACGGCGGCGTGTTTTCCGAGCAGCTACTGGGCTTTTCTGCGCATCCCGGAGTGGTCGAAAAAATCAAGACTCCCGAGGCTGACTCAGCACTGTTTGACCAAATCTTTGATCCGCTACGCACCGATGTCGGCGGTACTCCTGCGCAGCTGCGTGAGGCGGCGATGCTGCCAGCGCTGACCAGCGGCTCGCTGTGTCCAGCGGGTCGTGCTGCTGCCGACAGGCCGCGCCAGGTGGCTTGCGCTATCTTTGTACTCGGCAACCTAATCGGCACCACCATGACCCACGAGCTTGGACACAGCCTGGGTCTTGCCAACCCCAACCGAGCCATGGGCAGCTATCACAATAACGGCACCATTTCGGGCCGCATTATGAACCCAGGGGGCCTGCGCTCGTTTGGGGAGCGCTCCGAGCTCTCGCCCGCCGGTGCCGCCGTTTTTTGCGACACCGACTACGAGTACTTGCGCAAGATCCTTCCCGGTCCCCCGGTGGCGATGCTGCGTCGCCCGTCTTGTCTGGACTAAGGCGACGCGCTGCTGCGGCTGCTAGTAGTGCTCGTAGCCGACCAGCACCATCATCGTTGTAACCAGCCCACTGGCCGAGTAGATGCCCGTTAGATCCTGAGCCCCGTAGCTGTAGTACATCGGCTGCGCGTCCACCCGGACTGAGATCGCGCGCGGCCCCCGGTCTTGCTGGCGCATCGGCAGCATGAAGTCATAGCCTCCGCGCAGCGTCGGGCCAAAGCCAAACGCAAAACCCGGCAAGTTGGTCACGCTAGAGCCCACAAGGCCAATGGCAGGGCCGAAGCCGACCATCCAGTGCCTGGTCAGGTTAAACTGCGCCAGCACGCTGGTGTTGAAGGTATACGCGCCGTAGTCGGGGTTTACGGCCAGAGACAGTCGCGGCTCTACATAAAGGCCGACGATCGAGTTGAAGAAGTAGCCGATGCGTCCCTGCGCGCCGAAGGCAAAGCCACCGTCTACGCGGGCACCGTAGGCGCGGTTATAGTCGGACAAGATGCCCAGACCCACGCCGCCGCCAGCGCCCCAGTAAAATCCGCGCCGCTCAGGCAGCGGCAAGATGGTGATCTGGGTCGGCGGTGGCGCAGACTCCACGACTACTGGCGCCGGTGCGGGCTGTGCCGCCGGAATCGTCGGTGGGGCCTGCGGTGCGACTGCATCTGCACAGTAAGCCAGCGAGACCGGGCCATACTTGTGGGGGCCAATCTCAGGGTCGTCAAACATCAGCCAGATCTTGACCGGCAGGTTCGTCTGTCGCGCGAACACCACCCCGTCTTTTTGCGGTCCGGTAAAGCCTTGGAAGACCGCCACACCCTCGGGCTCCATGGCGAAGCGAACACGCGTCGGATCTTCCCCCAGCCGCAGCGGTCGCGAGGTACCCGTCGCAAAAAACTGCGTCGTAATCGTGCAGCTAGAGCGCCCAAACCCCGAGACATCGGTGACATCCGACTGCCGGTGCAGAAACGTAAACTCAAACTTAAGCGGGATGATGTTGCCCGATGCGGTCAGCAGCGCCTCGGGACTGGCCAGCGTAACTTCGAAGACGCCTTGTCCCACTTCGCGCATCACAAACGCTGGGGCCAGCCGCGCGCGCAGCGTCTGGTAGCGCTGCTCGGCGTCAGCCCCCTGTCGCGCGATGGCTGGCGAGATCTCCAGCGACACTTTTTCATCGGCCCGCAGCTGCCCGTAAAAGTTGATGCGCCAGACGCGGCCCCGAAGCGACTCGATCTGCCCAGTGTTACCGGCGGTGGCGATGTCTTGCTCGATCCGTACGATGTCGCGGTTGCGCTCTTCGGCCTGCGCGCTGCTTGCGGGAAGGACGCTTGCTGCGCCTAATGCCAGACCCAGGGTCGCGGTCCTTAGTCGATAAGCCAGCAGCCCGGCCCCAGCTTGGTGAACAGACTTACCAGACTTAGCTACCTTACCCAGGGATGCTCGATGCGAAAGTGATTGCGTCATGAGGGGCAGTGTAGTTGCGTGTCGGTTGCTGTCAAACCTGCGCATCGCGCGAGGCCGGGCTGCAGCGAGACATGCTCAGGGGCTGCCGAAGTTATCGGCCAAGCCGAGCGCTAGGTCTTAGGCGCGCCAGCGTGGGCGGCCCAGCGCTGTGCTACCGTAAGTTTCATGACCCATACACATCAGCAGAATGTCTCCGGTTCCCATTCCCGTTTGTTGTCGCTACGGCTCCGATTTGGGAAGCCATTTTTTGCAGCGGCAGGCCCACTCTTTGCGCTGCTGCCGCTGCTATCCGCCTGTGGCGGCGATGATCCAGGCGGTGTGGCTTGTCCCGCCATTGCTGCTGCCAGCTTGGGAGTGACCGTGCTGGATGCCGTCTCTTCGGCGCGCATCTGCGATGCCACGGTCACGGCCAACGACGGCACCACCAGCTACAGCCTGATGGCGGGCGGCGACACCAGCAACTGCACCTACGTCGGCCCGTTTGAGCGCGCGGGCACCTTCTCGATCACCGTGACCCGAGCGGGCTACCTGATGGGACAAAAGACCGGAGTGGTCGTGACCAAAGGCGTCTGCAACGTCACCCAGCAGAACGTCACCGTGTCGCTGACAAAATAGTTGCAGTGAAAAAATTGCGCCGAGGCAGGCCCTTTGTTACCCAAGCGGCATGTCTTTCGCCTCGACCGACCTACCTGTTCAGCTGTCGCTGCAGCTTGTAGCGCACGACTCCGCTGCTTCTTCCTCCTCGCGCTTTGCTCGCGCTACAGACCCGCTCTCCGCCGACCAGGTGGAGGAGCAGCGCTACCGCCGTCTACTAAAGCGCAAGCATCGGCAGGGTGACCTGTCCGGAGTGGCCGCTTGCTTTATCCAGCTGGGCGACCTGCTACTGCGACGAGGAGACAGCGAGTCCGCCGGCGACATGTATCGGCAGGCGCTGACGTTCTCCCGCCAGGCTCACGACCACCGTCAGATGCTCGCCCGCTC
>JAGNNG010000219.1 GCA_017990795.1 Deltaproteobacteria bacterium | reverse complement strand
CAGCGCGGGCAAACTCAAGCACGAGCACTTCGACCACGGGGCCCTCTGGTGCGGGTTCTGGGCGGGGCCACCGGGGCCGCTGCGCTTGCCTGGAGGCGCGAAGCGGGGCCAGCCGGGGCCGGGCGTTGTGACCAGTGTGACACTGCCCCAGCGGCGTATACAAGCGGTGCCACCGCACCGTCCGCAGCTTGGTGCAATGAGCGCTTCGGCCTCGCCCCCGGCCATGGTAGGCTGAGACCAGTGGCAAAGTCCGATCCTCACTCGGGAACAGCGCAAGCGGGCAGTGGTCCTGCGAAGCCTTCAGCAGCAGCTGCGGGCCCGTCGCCTGGGCGTGGCACCAGCGACCGTGAGCGAGAAGAGTCAGCCCAGGCGGCGCGGGCGATGCGGCTGTATACGCCGGGGCTGGCTCCGGGTTACCTGCCGCCGCTGGCCGCCGCTGCCACTGGCGAGCTTCCCGATGCTGAGGAGTTTGAAGAGGCAGGCGGCTCGACGCAGCTAGAGCGGGTGCTGCAGCAGGCCCTGGCGCAGCCGCCCAAGGACGTGCCTCGGATGGAGCTGGCGCGCTCGCTGGAAGAGGCAGGGCCGCGGACGTTTGTGTATATCGACAACCAAGGCCGCGTGCGCTCGCCGGTGCAGTATCGGCTGATGCAGGCGGTTAGCTACTCGATGCTGGGCGGCATCTTGCTGGGCGGCTCGGCGCTGTATGCCAGCCTGCTGGGGCCGCAGGGGCTGCTCTTTGGCGTGGTCTTTGGCGGGCTGGTCGGGCGCAACCTGTGGCTGACGCAGAAGATCAATCAAGCGGCGCTACTGTCGTCGCACGACCGCCTGGATGAGGCCGAGCTGCTGCTGCGCCAGCTGCTCTCTCGGCGGCTGGTGGGACGGCGGCTGCGGGCGCTGTGTCATCACAACCTGGGCGCAGTCGCAACGCGGCGCGGCCAGCACGAGCGCGCCCTGCAAGAGCTGCGCAAAGCCATCGAGCTATATCAAGCAGCGTGGCGCAAAAGTCCGCACCTGCGCTCGTGTCAGTACGGCGAGGTGATTGCGCTGTGCAACCTGGGTCGCGCCGGCGAGGCTGCCGAGCGGTTGGCGTCGCTTCCAGAGCAGCTAGAAGGCGACTACCTGCAGATCAAGCTGTGGACCACCGAACTTTACGTGGCGTTTTGTCGCAAGCAGGCCATTCCGTCGTCGGAGACGCTGTGGCAGCGTAGCGAGCGGGCACTGCGCATTACCTCGTCGGCGGCGCTGCTGGCACTGTGCGCGTGGGGCTTTACGCAGGGCGGCGGGCAAGACCTGGACATGGCGTGGCATCTGCTGCGCGAGTCGTTTGACCGTCTGGATGGCGAGCCGCTGCGCAGCATCATGCCGCAGCTGTGGCAGTGGATGCTGGACAACCAAAAGACCGCTGAAGCAGCGGCGTAGCGGGCGAGCGTAGCCGACATGACCCGGAAGGCGGTTTCCTCAGCAGCAGCCAGCGACGATACGGTCGAGCACGAGGACTGGTCGCTGCCGTCTGGTCATCAGCAGACGCGGGCGCTGGTGGCGCTGGATCGCAGTGGCGCAGTGGTGCCGCAGCTCCGTCGCTATGCCGGTCGCGCGGCGGCCTATGGCGCGCTAAGCCTGCTCGGGTCGATCTTTGCGTGCTCGGTGGCGGCGGCGGATCCGCTGGTGATGGCGCTAAGCCTGGTGGGGACGGCGGCGTGGGGTCATGGGCTCTTGGTCACGCACTGGCTGGAGCAGTCCTCGGCGCTGATGCTGCAAGGTGAGCTGGACCGAGCGGAGGTGCTGCTGCAGCGCTGCCTGCGACCGCCGTGGGGTTCCGAGGGAGTGCGGGCGCATGCGCACCTGCGGCTGTGGGGCGTGTACTCACGACGCGGGGAGCACTTGCGGGCGCTGGCTGAGTCGCGGGCGGCGATTGCGCTGTTTTTGGATGAGTACCCGCCGCAGCCGCAGTTTGTGCAGCTGGCGCGCTATCAGCAGATCCGCTCGCTGGTCAGTGCCGACCGCCAGGCCGATGCTCGTCTGCAGCTGGAGGAGCTGAGCCAGGTGCCGAGCGGCGACTACCTGCGCGTGCAGCACTTTTTGACCGAGCTATACGTCGCGCTGGGCGACAACCGGCTGCCATTTCTGGACGGGCCGCTGTGGGAGCGCACGCAGCTGGCGCAGCAGTCGCAGCAGGGAGCGTCGCTGCTGGGCCTGTGCGCGTGGGGCTTTCACAAGCTGGGCGAAGATACGCTGGCGCAGTCGCTGCTGATTCAGATGCAAGAGCACCCCGACGCTGAGCCTCTAGATCAGATGCTGCCGAAGCTGGCCCAGTTTGTGCGCAGCTTTGCACCGGTGCTGGCGCTGCCTGCCACTGCCGTCGAGCCGACCTAGTTCGCGCTGCTGGTAAGCCTGCGCGTCGCCTGCCCGCGCTACTTGAGAGGGTCCGGCTTGGCGGGGTTTACCCAGTTATTGTTCCAAGACTTGTATAGGAAGTTGAGCATTGCTTCCCACTCGGCGCGGGTCTTCTTGATGGTGGGGAAGGGCTCGGGGCGGATTAGCTCTGGCGTGCGGTGGACGATGTTGAGCTTCCCGTCGGCTTCCAGGCGCGCCATGTAAAACGGCTTGAAGCTGTGATGGGTGCCAGAGTCGATGCGGATCGGTCCGCCGGGGCCTTCCAGCGCCTGACCGCCTAGAGCACTGCGGATCTGGCTGACCTCGACCACGCCAGCGGCTTCGACGGCCTGCGCCCACAGATAGACGCTGTTGTAGGCGGCTTCGATGGTGGCGCCGGTGATGCGGTAGTCGCCGTATTTGCGACGGAAGCGCTTGATGAAGTCGACGTTGACCGGGTTTTCCAGGGCTTGAAAGTAGCTGGCGGCTAGGTAGTCGCCGATCATGTCGACGCCGGCTAGCTGGGATAGCTCGTCTTCACCGACGCTGAAGGTGACGGTGGGGACCTTGCTGGGCGTAAGTCCGCTGGCGCGCAGCTCTTTGAAGAACTCTAGGTTCGAGTCGCCGATGAGGAAGTTGAAGATGACATCGGGCTTGCTGGCGACGATCTTCTTAATCACACCTTGAAAGCTGGTCTCGCCGAGTAGCGAATAGTGTTCACCGACAATCTTGGCTTTAGATTGTAACGATAATGCATCAATGATTTGTGCCGATGAGATATGCGAAAACAAACCATCGGTACCAATCAAATAGATGCGCTGGGCGCCTTTTTCGTTTAGCCAGTATTGCAATGCCGGAATGACCAGCTGATTGGGCGTGCTGCCGCAGTAAACGACATATTCGGAGTCTTCCAGCCCTTCATCGCGGGTTGGAAACATCAGCAGGCTTTTGTGGCGCTCGACGACGGGGACCATGGCGCGGCGGTTACTGGGGGACCAGCCGCCAAACAGGGTTACGACGCCGGTTTCGGCAATCAGGCGCTCGGCCTCGCGGGCGAAGGCGCGATTGTCGCTTTTTCCGTCGACGACCGTGGGCTCGATGGGCCTGCCGAGGACACCGCCTTTGGCGTTGATCTCTTCGATTGCCAGCAGGGTGGCGTCGATGACGGGGCGGGCGCTGATCGACAGCGTTCCTGACAGCGAGTTGAGGACGCCGACGCGAATCGGGGCTCCTGCCGCGGCTGGCTGCTTGGGCGTGGGCGTGATGTCAGTCGTTGGCACCAGCGGCTTGACGGTGCGGGTGCGCTGCTGCCACCACAATGCTCCGCATAGGGCGCCCACGATGCCGATGCTGCTAAGTAGCAGCGTGCGCCGGTTTATCGGTGCTGGGGCCTGCATTCCCGAGCCGTCGGGCGTGCTCTGCAGTGGCCGGTTGCGGGCATCCGAGACGCTGGGACTAGAGCTACGGGCGACGGTGTTGCCGCTTGGCGTGCGCTGGGCTCCGTCAGAGCGGAGCTTCTCGGCCATGCTGGTGCGAACGCGTGAGGTCTGCGAGGTGGGCGACGACGGCACCAAAAAGTCATAGGGCTGCTTGGTGCCGGTCTTTAGGACCGCATCCAGGGCCTGCGCAAAGTCGGCTGCGGTCTGAAAGCGCGAGTCCGGGCGCTTGGCCATCGCACGCTCGACGATACGCACCACTGCATCGGGAACATCGGGCGCGAGCAGGCGCGGATCGGGCACCTTGGACTTACAGTGCTGCAGCATAATATGCGGCACACTGCCCGTCGGATACGGCGCACTTCCCGTCAGTAGCGCGTAGTAGCTGGCCCCCAGTGAGTAGATGTCGCTGCGCGCGTCGAGCGGCTGCGCGCTGCACTGCTCTGGGCTCATGTACAGCGGCGTGCCGACGACGACACCGGACTGCGTAAGGCCCGCGCCTTCCACGTGCAGCTCTTTGACCAGGCCAAAGTCGGCCAGCTTGGTGGACCCCGCCGGTGAGCACAGAATGTTGTCCGGCTTGATATCGCGATGCACAAGCCCGGTCTGATGCGCCGCCGTCAGCGCCGAGCAGCACTGCAGCACAATCGTCGACGCTTCGTACCAGTGCAGACGGCCCCGCTTCTTGATGTAGCTGCCCGCGCTGCCGGGGTTTAAAAGCTCCATCGCGATGTAGTAGGTCTCGTTCTCGTAGCCGATGTCGAAGAT
>JAGNNG010000218.1 GCA_017990795.1 Deltaproteobacteria bacterium | reverse complement strand
GGCGGTGGCGGATCGAGTGCCTCTTGCGACGTTCGCGGCGTGCTGCACGACAGCAGCAGTCCACCGCACAGCGATAAAAGCAGCGTGGCCTTGCTCATGCGCGGACGCTAGCACAGCGGTTTGGCGGATGTGCCCGCAAATCCACGACTTAGCGCGGCGGCTGGGCTGCTAAAGCTGGCGGCTGCCCTATCCCGAGTCACGACCGTCGGCCCCGCAGATTTTCCGTCCCGTCAAACTTTTTTCTGCTCAGAAAATTTCTTTACCCGCAGATGAGCCCGCAGTATTTCCGCATGGCTACAAATGTGCGGCCCAACCTGCGCACCTCCGTACTTGGACAGCCTCGCTGGATAGGGACAAGTGTGATGGAAAAACCTCCTACGCCTGTTGTACCCGTTGTGCCTGTTGTAAAAGATCGCCGCGATCGCCGAGTTCCCGACAGTTCCGAATCGCCGGTGCCGACCGACCGCCGCAGCGGTGCCGACCGCCGCCAGTACGAGCGCGTGATGGTCGACTGGTCTGTGGACTACTGTGCCTCGGACACTTTCTTGTTTGCGTACATCTCGGACATCAGCGCGATGGGGATTTTTGTGCGCACGCCCACGCCCGAGCCTGCCGGCACGCGCCTGAACCTGCGCTTCTCGCCGCCCGGCGGACCCGCGATGGAGCTGGAAGCGCAGGTGATCTGGATCAATCCCCCGCGCGAGGGCGACGACAGCAGCCAGCCTGGCATGGGCCTACAGTTTGTGGATCTGTCGCCGCTGCAGCGTGATCAGGTGCTGCGTCTGGTGCGCACGTTCGCCTATTTGCCCGACGAAAACGAAGGCGAGAACGCCGATGCTACAGAGGTAGAGAGCGACCTTGACGGGGACCTAGAGAGTGCAGCCCTGGCAAGAGCATCTGCAGAGGACAGCGGCGATCAGCACTTCAGCGTCTGTTAGCAAGCCTCGTCTGCTTGCGCTATCTCAGCTAAAACACCGCGAAAAGTCGCCAATCATCGGAGCGTACCGAAGCCGCTAGCGCTTGGCGATGCGGCGGAAGATCTTGGCCAGCGTCGAGATGGTCTTGCCCTGCGCATCAACGTGGTTGCGGTCCGACAGACCCAGCACCAAAAGATCGCGGCGCAGGACCAGCGCGGTGCTGGTCTCGCCAAACCAGGCCTCGGCGGCGGCTTGACCTAAAGCTGCCGACTCGGGGCTCTGGTACTCACACAGCAGCGTCGAGATCTGGTCGATGGTGCCGGTCTGGCAGCGCTTGGCATGCATGGCCGCCGGATCCTGCTCGGCAAAATCAGACAGCGTGCGCCCAGCGTCCTTAAATGCCGCTAGCTCGCTGCTGATGCCTTTGCGTCCACATCCGGTTTCCCCGGTCAGCAGTCCGCCGAGCAGGCAGCCTACGGCCAGGTATCTGGCTACGACGGTGGCACGGGAAGCGGACGGGCGTGCGAGCTTTACAGGTTTCATCAGTCACACAATTTATCACTAAGTCGATGTCAGCAGCTTGGCTACTTATCTATGTCGATTAATTGTGACGGTGTGTCGGCTAAGTCCCGCATATAAATCAATAAATCGACGCATCGCGATGGCGTGACTGCTGATTGTATTGCAGATAAATGCGGTTAGCACATACCTGCACATACCGCCGCCTAAGGTCAGTATGGCTGTCCTACACTTGCCCTGATTGTAGTCGCTGCGGAAGGAATGTAGGGCCCCGTGTCAGCTTCGCAGAAGGGAATAAGCATCGGCGGCGTGAGGAAATGTCGGAGTGTGAGATAGCCGTTTTTAACGCAGTTAAGTTTGCGCAAATACATGGCTATTTTGGCTGGCTGCAAAAACGGATACCCCACGTTCGGCTTATGGTAGATTGCTAAGTTGTGGCGCAGCCTTACTCTCAGACCCGCGAAGTCCACCTGAAGCTTGTCTTTTACGGACCAGCCCTGGCGGGGAAAACCTCGACTCTGCAGTACCTCTACAAAGTGCTGCGTGCGGACCTGCGTGGCCAGCTGGTCTCGGTCAACACCGGGGCTGATCGGACGCAGTTTTTCGACTTTTTTCCCGCGCCGCCAAGCCGCATGCCCGGAATCAGCATTCACATGCAGATTTACGCAGCCTCGGGGAGCGTGCAAAACGAGGCGACACGGCGGGCGCTGCTGGCAGGTACCGACGGGATTCTGTTTATCGCCGACAGTCAGCGCGGGCGTGAGCGTGACAACATCTCGGCGCTGGAAGAGCTGCGCAACTGCCTTTTGGATCTAAACCAGAAGCTGCTTGAGACGCCGCTGGTGCTGGCCTGGAACAAGCGCGATCTGCCCAATGTTATCTCCGTCGGTGAGCTGGATGCTGGGCTTAACATCAACCAGTCGCCCAGCTTTGCCACCGTCGCGCAGAGTGGCCAAGGGGTGTTCGAGGCGTTTCGGATCTTGGCGGCCCGCGCGCTGGATGAAGCCATCAAGCGGCGGCCTGAGCTGCAGCCGTCAAACTTTGGCTCGAAGCTGGATGCAGCCTACGCCAGCGATATGGTGACGAACCGTCGCTTGCTGGCGACCCAAGAAGCGCAGCGAGCGCTACTCACGCAGTCGCGACGTTATCCCGGAGATGACAGGCCCAGTCCCAGCGAAGCTGCGCAGCGCTCGGGGAGTGCAGCTCCTCCGCTGTCGCCGGCGCCGTCTGCACCGTCGATACCATCGCCTGCCGCACCCGCTGCGGTCTCGGGCGAGGCGGCAGCACTTCCAGAGCCGCCGCACTCAGTACATCCACCGTCTGCTGCGCCTCCGGTTAGCTTTTCTTCTTCGCCGCCTGCTGGGGCCACCGATCAGCCCGTCGAGCCCACCATTCCGATGCATGTCCTGCCGGTGCGCGGTGAGACGCAGACCGTCACTATGCCGCTGGTGGAAGATCCGCTGGGGCTGCGCAGTCGCGCTTCCGGCTCGGGTCTGCGCGCGCGTATCGAGCCACCGATCGAGAGTCCGACGGCGCTCAACTCGGGACGCTCGGGTGGACAAGCGGCACCGCTGGCTTCCCGTACCTCCCAGCGCAGTCGGCCCACGCAGTCGAGCATTGCTGCCCGCGTCGAGCCCGCGCGCGAAGTGTTCATGAGCCAGCTGCTGCCGCCCGGCTCGCTGCGGACGCAGCTTCAGGATGTCGAGCGTCTGCTGCACGCCGGTCAGCACACGCCAGCAGTGCGTCGCGCGGCAGGCATTTTCTATGCGCTCACCGCAGCCGACGCCACGCGAGAGCCCGACGAAGGGCCAGCCTGGCGTGGCTTGGTGCTGGGGCTGCCCGTCGATCGCTATCTGCGCTTCCGTCAGGCAGTCCAAGACGCCGAGAGCGGTAAGAGCACGCCCGAGGATGGCCTGTTCGCGCTGTTCTTTCTGCTGGATGCTCTGTTGCGCAAAGAAGCAGGTTTGGCCCGCGCGACGTAGCCCAGGCGTTATCGTCTGAGCAGGCGCAGCAGCCCGGGGCTTTGCGACTCTGATTGTGGTCGGTGGCTTGCAATGTCTTTGGACATGAAAGATGTTTGCGGGCCGATGACTACGCCGACCCCGGAACAAGCCTCTGCGACCGAGGCTGCGATCGCTCCCGCTGCTGCCCTTGGCTCTGATGCGAGTGCTGCTGATGCCGATGCTGCCTCGCTTAGCCTGGATGGCGGGCCCCGTGCCGAGAGCCTGCTGCAAAAACTAGCGCAGCCAAAGACCGGCCTGCTGATGCTGCTGGGTCTGGCGCTGCTGCTGCTGTTACCAGGGCTTACCAGCTTTGGTTTGTGGGACCCGTACGAAGTTCGGCTGCTGGAGACCTCGCAAGAGAGCTTTTCCCTGCGTCAGCTGTGGCAGCCAGAGCAGTCCTTTAAGCCGCGCCTGCCGATGGTGCCGATCGTAATGGGTACCAAGCTGCTGGGACTCACCGAGCTGGGTGGTCGGGCGCCGATGGTGGTGCTGGCGCTGCTGACGCTGGGCGCACTGTGGCAGCTGGGTCGTGTACTGCAGCAGCAGCGAGCCGCGACGCTGGGTGGACTGGCGCTGCTGACGATGCCCGCCTTCTTTTTGAGCGCTCGGCAAGTCAGCCTGACGCTGCTGCCGGTCCTGGGGCAGACCCTGGCCATGGCGGGACTGGCGGCACTGTGCTGGCCGCGCCCGTCGTCTGGCAGGTCTGAGCGCGTCGGTGGTGGGTTGCTAGCACTGCTGGGGCTAACGATTGGCCTTTTGAGCAGTGGCGCGCTGGTGGGTCTTGCTGCGCCGCTGCTGGCGATGACGGTGGCGCTGCTGATCACCGGGGGACCGCAGTGGGCGCTACTCGGCGTCGCTGGCGCTGCTGGTCTGGCGCTGGCGATGCCGTCTCGAGTGATTCTGCAGCTGGCGCACGCCTCGTCGGAGCTGCGGCTGGGGCTTTGCGCCTGCTTGCTTGTGGTCACTGCGATTGCTGCCCGCGCGGGACGTCTTCGTCGGGGCGCATGGCTTGGGCTTGGCACCTTTGCGGTGGCGCTGCTGCCGCGTCTGGGCGAGCTGACCTCTGCGTACAGTCCCTGGCTGGGCGGGCTTGGGCACTGGCCACCGGGCCGCGAGACGCAGATTGACTCGCTGCTGCGCCCGCTGGGCTTTCAGCT
>JAGNNG010000217.1 GCA_017990795.1 Deltaproteobacteria bacterium | reverse complement strand
AGCGCGCGCAGATAGCGCTGATGCGGGATTTGCTTGCGCACGGCGACGGCAAAGTCACAGTACGGGCACTTTTGCTGGCAGTACGGAAAGTGAACGTACACGCCAAACGGCGGTGGCGAGGGTGGTTGCGGCTGCGGGCTTTCGGTGGGCATCGGCATGCGAGGACTGTGCGCGGCGCAGCATAAAGTGGGGTAGAACTAAAGGGTGCAAAAGACGCCTGAAGCCGCTCAGAATATCCTTCAGCTCATTGGTGGCTCGCCGCTGGTGCAGCTGCGACGAATGCCGACCGCTGGTAGCGGCGCAGTGCTGGCCAAGTGCGAGCAGCAAAACCCGGGAGGCTCGGTCAAGGATCGCATCGCGCTGTCGATGATCGAGACGGCTGAGGCGGCGGGGCTGATTCGGCCCGGTGAGTCGATCTTGGTGGAGCCGACCTCGGGCAATACCGGCGTTGGGCTGGCCATCTGCTGCGCGGTCAAGGGCTACAAGCTGGTCCTGACGATGCCCGAGTCGATGAGCCTGGAGCGGCGCAGCCTGCTATCGGCATACGGGGCCGAGCTAATCCTAACGCCCGAGAAGCTGGACATGGCGGGAGCGGTCGAGCGCGCCGAGCAGCTGGTGCAAAAAGACAGCCGCTACTTTATGCCGCAGCAGTTCAAAAACCCCGCGAACCCAGAGGCGCACCGTCGCACAACCGGTCCAGAGCTGGTCCAGCAGCTGCGTGCCTGCAATCGCCAGGTAGATGCGTTCGTTGCGGGCGTGGGCACGGGCGGAACCATCACCGGCGTGGGGCAAGTGCTGCGGCAAGCATTTCCTCAGGTGCGGATCATTGCCGTGGAGCCTGCCGCGTCGCCCGTGCTGTCGGGTGGGCAGGCGGCCCCGCATCGGCTGCAAGGCATTGGCGCTGGGTTTGTGCCGCAGATCTTGGATCGCAGCCTGCTAACCGAGGTGCGGACCGTCGTGGACCGCGATGCCTACGACACCAAGGTGCGTCTGGCTCGGCAGGAAGGGCTGCTGGTGGGGATCTCGGCGGGGGCTGCGGTGTCGGTGGCGCTGCAAGTGGCGCAGGAGCTGGGTCCGGACTCGACGGTAGTCACGGTGCTTTGCGACACCGGCGAGCGCTACTTTTCGATGGATGGGTACTTCGCCTAAGTCGGGGCGGCGCTGCAGCTGAGTCCTGCGCAGAGGTTGCAAGGACTCAGCTGGGGCGGGCGACTACAGGCTAGCCGCGAGCGCGCGGTAGTAAGCGTCCCAGCCCTTGGCACTGGGGTGGAACGACGACTTGCTCGGATCAAACAGCGAGCCGATGCGGTCGTTGACCAGTCGATCCGCACTCCACCGTCGGCAAGCTCCTCCATCGGCAAAATAGCTGGCGACATCGACAAACTTGAAGTCCACGCGGGTGCGCGTGCGGGCGCGGGCGACGGCGGCGGAGATGGTGGCGTTTAGCATGTCCACCTGGCTATCAAACCAGCGGCCTTCGCCGGTCCCAATGCCGGTTACACCAGGACAGCCCCAGAACGAGTCGGGCTGCATCATGCGTGGATATCCGAGCACGCGCACGTTGGCTTTTGGCGCTTTGCTGGCAATCAGGTCGTACAGGTCATCCAGCTTGCTGCCGACGTCGGCCCAGTTGCCAACTTGGTTGGCGTCCTCGCGGTTGCAGCCGGTAAACGACAGCTTGAGGATGCAGCGCTTGACCAGCGAGGGCCACTCTTCGTCGCGCTTGGTGCGGACGTCGTTGCCGCCAGCGGTGAGGACGATCAGGGTGTTGGTGCCATCGCTGCCCGCAGGCATGGCTTGGCGGAACTGCTCGGGAATGGTGTCCTCGGCATAGCCGCCGATACAGGACTTGTTGATAAGGCGACCGCCTCGGGATGCGGCGACGCGAGCAGCCGGGGTATAGGTGTTGTCGCGCCAGCAGGTGGGGTCGGCGTAGCTGCTCTCGTCGGGGTACAGACCCACGCCTGCGCTGTATGAGTCGCCGATGTGGATGACCGTGCCCGAGCCGATAAGCTCGGACTGCACCGTGTCGATGTCTGGGTCCATGTTGCCGCAGGCCGACAGACCCAGAAATGCACCCAGGGCAAGAGAGAGAAAGGCGAAACGCTTCATGTGGCTTAGCTCCGTTTGTGGATGTGATTGCCCCCGCAAGCGCATTTGAAATAGCGAAGGGACCGTAGCAAACGGAGTTACGCGTAGAAATGGGAATCTAAAGCGGGCTGGGTCGGAATGCCGAAGTTATGTGGCAATGCGGAGGGGGGGAGAGCCAAGTCGTTGCGGGCTAAGACTGCTCGCCTTTTTGCATCCAGCGCATGCAGGTCTTTAGGCCCTGCTGCAGGTTGCGCAGCGTCAGGATCTGCGACAGATCCACGCCGATGGACACCATCGTCTGGGCCACGGCTGAGCGGATGCCAGTGATGATGGCGCGCGCGCCCAGGAGCTCAACGGCGTGCACGATCTTTACCAGGTGGTCGGCGGTATAGGTGTCGATGATCTCGACGCTGGTAAGGTCTAGCAGCGCAAAGCGTGAGTGGGTATTGCCAATCTCGTCGAGCAGTCGCTGCATGAGCAGCTCTGCGCGCTCACTATTGAGGTTGCCGATGACCGGGATGGCCAGCACGCCGTCCCACACCTGGATGATCGGCGTCGATAGACCGCGCATGACATCTTCTTGGCGCTCGATGGCCTTGCGAGCGACGGCGAAGTCGGCCTCGATACGCTCCAGCCGCTCTTGCTGCGACAGTAGCTTGGCAATCGTCGCTGCCAAGTCTTCAGCGGACGGCTGCGGCTGCTTCAGTGCTACAAGCAGGCGCTGCAGCTCTGGATCGACAGCAAGTGGCTCTGCGGGCAAGGAGCGCTGCGACGCGGGTGGTAGCGCTTCGCTGGGCTGGCCCAGCTCATCCTCTGCTGCGGAGTCACCGTCAAATAGGTTTGCCATCGGTGTCTGGTCGTCCTTTGGCGGTCTCGCTGCGAGGCGCCCCTGCTTGGCAGGACCACCCTGACGGGCTGGTCGGCTGCTTACTAGACAATAGAATATCAGTCAGAAACCTAGCGGCACAAGGAGCACAGGACCCTGGCCTGCTTCTGCGCGCCGTTTTGGAAAATCGCTGCTTGTGCGGCGGACAGACCCCTTGTAAGTCGGTAGGTGGTCACAAAGACGCTATGCGTACCTGGCCGACTGTTGTCCTATGATGGCGGTGTAACGCTGCACCTTCGTCATTCATCCTTTTTCGCATCGGGAGCATGTGTCTTATGGCAAAAGTTCGAATTCCCACGCCGCTGCGTAAGCTGACCTTGGGCCAGGAAGTTGTGACCGTCTCGGCCCAGACCATCGGAGAGCTGATTGCTGCACTAGAAGCGCAGCACCCCGGCCTGCGCGAGCGCTTGTTAGATGACAAGGGCGTGGTGCGTCGCTTTGTGAACATCTTTGTGGGCGACGAAGACATCCGCTATCTGCAGCAGCTGGACACGAAAGTGACCGACGCTTCAGAGGTATCGATTGTGCCGGCGATAGCGGGCGGTCTGTAGCCTCGGTCAGAAGTCGCGGCCAGCTGGGCGGACGAGTTGGGCTGGTAGCTAGGGCCGAACTCTTGGCTAGGCTGGCCGTGAAACAGGGGAACCATGATGTCAAAGCGGCTTGGGTCTATTCGCTCATTCGTCGTCGGCGCGGTTGTGTGTGGGGCGCTCGTCGCACTTTCTAGTACTGACGCTGTGGCCGCGCCGCCATGGCTGGGACTTGAGATCGAGCCCACCTCAGACCACAGCGGTGCCAAGATCAGCGAGATCCTGCCAGAGTCGCCGCTTGCTGCAGCAGGGGTGCGCGGTGCCGTACAGCGAGGCGATGTTGTGCAGTCGGTAGCCGGGGTACTGGTGCGCACACCAAGCGAGCTAGTCGCGCGCGTTCGCATGCTGCAGGTGGGGCAGCGAGTCCTGCTCAAAGTCCGGTCCGAGAAGGGCAAAGTCTCTGAGGTGCCGGTGGTCCTGGGCGAGCGCATTCCGCCCGAGGCACTGCAGGTAAAGGCGCTGCAGAACCTACCGGCTCCTGACTTTACGGCGCAGTGGGTGCTGGGGGCCCCTCTGCCAACGACGGCGGCTGGGGGCGTGATGACCGCGCTGCGTGGGACCCCGGTGCTGCTGGATTTTTTTGCGACGTGGTGCGGGCCGTGCATGGCTGCGATGCCGCGCATGATTGAGCTGTCCCAGAAGTATCCGCGACTGCGCATCATTGGCCTGTCCGACGAGCCGCTGGAGACCATTCGTCCCATCATGGGCCAGTTTCAGCCGCCTTACTCGGTGGCTCGGGATGGGGAGCGCAAGGCCTATCGGGCCTATCGGGTGTTCTCGTTTCCGACGATGATCTTGGTGGATGCTGGCGGTACGGTGCGCGTGGTCTCGCACGGGAACCTGCCCCAGATTGAAGCGGCCCTGGAGGCGCTGATGCAGGCGCCGCCGCCGCCGCTTCCGGGGCCAGGAATGCCGACTGCTGGCACGTCAGCAGGGACGGCTGGGGCGAAGGCCTCGGCTGTTGGCCGCGTTCCTCAGCCGCACCGTGGACTGGAAGATCCGGAGCCGGCGGCGGTGGCTCCGACCGCTGTAGATCCAGGTC
>JAGNNG010000216.1 GCA_017990795.1 Deltaproteobacteria bacterium | reverse complement strand
CTAAAGCGGAGGTCGAGCGGATGATGACCGTGCTACGCACTCAGCGCCTGGAGCTCGTGCCAGTCACCTTGCCGTTGGTGGAAGCGGTCATGCGCGGAGACCGACGCGGGGCAGAGAGCATCCTGGCCGCCGCCTTTCCCGCGGTCTGGCCCGGCAGACAGCTGATTGAGCAAGCCTTCTGTGCGTCTCTGGATGCCGTGCGCGCCGACCCCGAAAAGCGACTGTGGGGCGACCGCCTGATCATCCTGCCCAGCGACCGCTACGGCGATCGGCGCGTCATTGGCAGCGTCGTATTTCACGGCTTTCCAGCAGGCGGCGGCGGGCGCTCTTTATCGCCAGGCATCGCCGAGGTCGGCTACGGCATCGACGGCATCTATCAGCGCCAAGGCCTAGCCACCGAGGCCACCGGTGCCGCAGTGCAGTGGGCGCTAGAGCAGCCCGGCGTCCACGCTGTGCAAGCGGTGACCTTCACCTTGAATACTTCCAGCCGACGGGTTCTTGAAAAAATCGGCATGACGGTGGTAGGCACCGACGAGCACGATTTCTTAGGTGAGCTCTTAATCTACGAGCGCCGTCGCCCATAAGGCCTGCGCCGACGGCAACAGCAGAACAACTAGGTAGGCTAGCGGTGATAGGTAGCAAGGAGCTGCTGTAGCTCATCGCGGCGACTCGAATAGGACGGCGCATCGTCGCTGAGCACCATTCCAGAGAGCTCATTGACCAGCATGCGCGGACCGCCGCCACCGGGCCCAAACAGCTGCGACACATCGGTCTGGACGATCTGAAAGCCACGCCGCGCCAACTGGCCGCGCAGGATGGTCGAGCTGCCTTCCTGCAGGACGAGAGTGCCGCGCAGCGCGATGCACTCGCACGCGTGGACAGCGATGTCATCGGCAGCGACGATAAAAGTCTCGATTTTGTTGCCGATAAAGCGGGCGATGTCTTCCGGCGTGTGACTCAGCAGCGCGGCGCGGTGGATGAGCATGACCTTGGAGCCGCTCGGCCCGGTCAGAAAGCACAGCGCCTGCGCACCAGCGGTAAACGGTGCTGCCAGCTCGATGTCCAGCGTCTGCGCGCCCATCGGCAGCAGGGCTTTTACCTCGTCCAGGCTGGCTTTGCTGGAAGCCATCGGCGCGCTGGAGTAGGTCAGCAGAAAGCGGTTGCGATCCAGCGCGATGATGTCGGGCTGACCCTGAAACTGCGCCTGTCCTAGCCGCACCTCCAGGCCCGCCCCGGCAATCGCTTGGCTAACCGTGTCTTCCGTTGGCGAGAGCGGCGGCGCAGCACCACGAGCACGCAAAAACGAAGGCCGATTGAGCTTACCGGGGCTTAAAAACGCCGCCCCCAGTCGTGCGGCATAGACCGTACTGGCCGAGCCCGCATCCGCAACCGGCGCGGGGCCAGCGACTACCTTGGGTGGGTCTACCACCATGATGCGCGCACCGGCTCGGGTCAGCTGGTCACATAAGGCCAGCCACTGCCCAAGTGCAGCGTGTGCGGTGTAGGCGCTGGTCTCACCAGCCGTGGCGCCTTCGGGTACAAAGGACGCCGTGGGGTAGCTAAGAAGGAGGGTAGCCATCCTTCCAAGCTATCACGACTTCCGCGCGGCAGGGGAGCCGCCACACCCTTACGTACGTCGCGTGATCAGGCCGCGCGTGGGGTCGTACGGCGAGACACCGACAAGTACCTGGTCGCCAAGCACGACGCGGATGCGGAAGCGGCGCATACGTCCCGAGAGGCGCGCCAGGATCTTGTGACCTTCCGGGGTGACGACCTCAAAGTTACCGCCAACCATCACGTTTGTGACCATTCCGTTCATTTCGACCAGATCATCGCGACTCAAAAGGGACCTCCGAAGGATGTTGCCTGACCCGAGGACGCCAAGCCCTCGGGGTTACGCTGTTTTACGCTTTTGTTAGTGAGCTAGTGCAGAAGGCCCATGGCCTTGAGAACCGCAGTGACAGCAGCGCCGCTAGCTGAGCTTTTGCTGACGCTTTACCTGATCCATCACCCGCTGATACTCGATCTCCCAGGTGGCGGTGCCTTCCTGCAGGTTCTTGATGCGGCGTCGGACTTCTTCGTCGATGCCGTCATCCACCGTCAGGTGCTTGCGCAGGATGACCTGCAGCTTCTGTCGCAGCTCGACGTCCTCGGTAAAGACCTCTTCCACCGAGGCTGAGTGCATAAACGCTTCCAAAATCTGATTGGCCAGGTAGCGAGGCATATCCTCGCCCGAGCCGAAGTCGCGCTCTTCCATCATGGCGCGCTTGATCTTCTGAAACTGCTCGTAAGGCAGTTTGCGCTTCTCCATGAGGTCTTTGGACTTTTCCGTCAGGTCCCGGTCCAGACGCAGGTACTCCTTGAGGACCGCCTCGACGTCGAGCTGCGCTTCATTCATATCGCTGACCTCGATGTCGCCAGCTTCTTTGAGCTTGCGCAGCAGATCGCTTGCGATACTTGGGATCTTTGATGAGTAGAGCTTCATTCGTTTCCCTCGTTCGCGGCGGAGCATACGTGTCCGCTTCGCGACTGGTCAACAACTTCGCCGGAACGCGCGCCTTTAGCTGCAACAGCGCTCCAGCCCAAGGACCTGCCACCTGTCCGTTTGGCCATCCCCGCTCATCGCCCTCCTTTGTCCCTATTTAGCAGCGCGCCCGCGGCCTACAAAAAAATCGCAAACAGAACACTTCACCGACGCTGATATAGGCTCAAATGACCCTCCCTCAGGGCACAAAATCCAGCTGGTTGACCACCCACAGCCCGCAAGTTTGTGGATAATGCGACTTGAACCGATATGCCACCATCCTCTAGTTCGTTACCGCCGTCAGGTGATTCACCGGCGGCCCCCGCTGCTAGTCCAAGTAGCAATCCCGACGGAAATCCCGACTCACAGCCTGCAGGTAGTAGCAAAGCGTCGCCGGGCGGTCCGCCTCCATCCGCCAGCGCCGAGCGTGCGGCTCTGCGTCGCAGCTCTCCCGGGCTTACGGTCAGCAGCCTACCCCCGTCAGGCTCTCCGTCGAGTCGCTCCTTAGGCGGAGCCTCTGCACCCGCCTCAGCCAGCGTCCATCACGGGCCCAAGATCAGCAACAACCGAGATCTAATCAAGGTATCGCTGGCCGCGCTGGGCGTGGTCTACGGCGACATCGGCACCAGCCCTCTTTACGCCCTGCGCGAGTGCTTCACCGGCGAGCACGGCGTCGGCGTCGACCCCGGCAACATCTTCGGCCTGCTGTCGCTGGTGTTCTGGTCGCTGACGCTGGTGGTGGTGTTTAAGTACCTGTCCTTCATCATGCGCGCGGACAACAACGGCGAAGGCGGCATCCTCTCGCTGCTGGCGCTGATTGCCCCCAGAGGCCACGTCGGCAAAAAAGCGCACGGTCGCATGATCCTGGTGCTGTTCGGGCTGTTTGGAGCAGCGCTGCTCTACGGCGACGGTGTGATCACGCCAGCGGTCTCGGTGTACTCAGCGATGGAGGGTCTGCAAGCGCGCTCGCCTGCGCTCGGCCCGATGGTGATGCCGCTGACCGCGGTCATCTTGGTCGCCCTATTTATGATGCAAAAGCGCGGCACCGCTGGCATCGGCACGCTGTTTGGGCCGGTGATGATGGTGTGGTTTACCAGCATCGCGCTTTTGGGAGTGCCGTGGATCATCCGCAACCCGCACATCCTCGCCGCCATTAACCCCTTGCACGCCATTCGCTTCTTTGCCCACCACCGCATGCACGGCTTTTTAGCGCTGGGCGCAGTGGTGCTGTGCGTCACCGGTGGCGAGGCGCTGTACGCCGACATGGGCCACTTTGGTCAGCGCTCGATCCGGCTGGCTTGGTACACGATGGTGTTCCCGGCGCTGCTCGTAAACTACTTCGGCCAAGGTGCGTGGCTGCTCATGCACGGCAACGAGCCGCAGTTTTACCTGACCGACGCGCTGGGCGTGACCAAGATCAACCCGGTCACGTTTAATCCGTTCTTCCAGCTGGTGCCGGGTCTTTTGCAGCTGCCGATGGTGCTCATCGCCACGGCGGCAACGATAGTGGCCTCGCAGGCGCTGATCTCGGGGGCGTTTTCGCTGACGCGGCAAGCGGTGCAGCTGGGGTACTGGCCGCGCGTCACCATCGTCCACACCTCGGGCGAAGCCGAAGGCCAAATCTATGTCCCCGAGATCAACTTCGCGATGATGGTGGGCTGCATCGCGCTGGTCATCGCCTTCCGCAAAGAGGGCAGCACCGGTCTGGCCGCCGCCTACGGCATCGCCGTCACCGGCACCATGAGCATCACCTCGGTCCTTTTTGCCGTCGTCGCCCGCGAGCGCTGGAACTGGAAGCTCAGCAAGATCATCGCCTTGGTCGGCACCTTCCTGTTAATCGACCTGTCCTTCTTTGCTGCCAACGCCGCTAAAATTGCCGATGGTGGCTGGATTCCGCTGGCGATTGCGGTCGGCCTCTTTACGATCATGACGACCTGGAAATCGGGCCGCGCCGCCCTCGAGCAGTTCGTACAGAGCGCGTCGCTGCCAATGGACCTATTTATGGGCGATCTAGAGCGTCGCCGCCCCCACCGCGCCAAAGGCACTGCCGTGTTTATGACCGGCAATCCCGAGGGCGCACCGGT
>JAGNNG010000215.1 GCA_017990795.1 Deltaproteobacteria bacterium | reverse complement strand
ACCCGGCGATGTGCAGCGCATGAGCGCAGGCTCCGGCATCACGCACAGCGAGGTCAACGCCTCGACCAAGGAGCCGGTTCACTTCCTGCAAATCTGGCTGCTGCCGGCGCGCCGAGGTCAGTCCCCCGGCTATGAGCAGAAGTACTTTAAGCCCAGCGAGCTAGAGAATCAGCTGCGCCTGGTCGCGTCACCAACCGGAGAGGCTGGCAGCATCACTGTGCATCAGGATGTAGCGCTGTATGCAGCTCGACTTAGTGAAAATAGCGCGGTAGAGCACGCGGTAAAGCCAGGTCGTGGCGTCTTTGTTCACGTCGCTCGTGGCCAAGTCTTGTGCAATGGCCAACTGCTGCGCACCGGCGATGCAGCGGCCCTAGAGAAGGAAGCGCTGGTCACGCTGCAAGGCAGCGCAGCGGCATCGGAAGTACTGCTCTTTGATCTGGCATAGTTGCTACTGACAACCCTGACCCGACACAAAACTTCTCATGGATGGGAATCGATTTGGAACCGTTTAGGAATCCGCTTAGGAATCCTTTAGGAGTCGATTGGGAATCTTTTAGGAAGGTGTAGGGCGCACTTAGGAACGCAGCATCCCCCACGCAGCACAGAAAGAAAAGGAGTCCGGATATGGCCAAGGTCGCAGTGATTTTTTACTCTTCAACCGGGACCAACGATGCCCTTGCACGCGCCATTGCTGAAGGTGCGGCCAGCGTCTCTGCCGAGACCCGGGTCCGACTGGTGACTGAGACCGCGCCGCCCGCTGCCATCTCGCGCAATCCCAAGTGGCAGGCGTACGCAGAAAAAATGCAGAACGAGCCCCGCGCGGAGCTGGCCGACCTAGACTGGGCGGACGCGATTGTCCTGGGAACGCCTACGCGCTTTGGCAACGTAGCGGCGCAGCTTAAGGCCTTCATTGATAGCGCGGGCGGGCTGTGGTTTGCAGGCAAGCTGGCCAATAAGGTCTACGCGGGCTTTACCTCGGCACAAAACGCGCACGGGGGTCAGGAGTCGACGCTGCTGGCGCTGTACAACAGCATCTATCACTTTGGTGGCATCCTGGTGCCGCTTGGTTACACCGATCCGGCTGCGTTCCAAAACGGCGGTAATCCCTACGGCGTCTCGGCCACGGCCAGCGATGATGGACCCAGTGCTGCAGCGCTCGCACATGCCCGCGCGCTGGGCAAGCGCGTTGCAGAAGTAGCCGCCAAGCTGCACAGCTAAGACCCCTTCCCTTCATTTCATCCCCTGCGCGGCTTCGCTTTGGCGGACTCCGTTTCTGCAGACTCCCTTTCTTCGTCAGGCTTGACCAGTCCGTAGCTGGGTGGGCATTCTCTGCGGCCATGAGCGACTCTGCTTCAGCCGCAAACCGTCCCCAGCGCGGCTTATTTTTGGTCTTAGAAGGCATTGATGGCGCCGGTACCACCAGCCAAAAAGAGCGGCTGCTGACCTGGCTGCAGAGCCTGGGCCTTATAGCCCACGGCACCGCCGAGCCGTCGAGCGGACCCATTGGCAAGCTGATTCGCAGCCTGCTTTCTGCGCAAGCCGAGCCGCTGAATGCAGAGGCGATGGCGCTGCTGTTTGCCGCAGACCGACGTGACCACCTAACGCGCGAACTGCGACCCCAGCTAGAAGCGGGCGCGGTCATTGTCTGCGACCGCTATGTATTGTCCTCACTGGCCTACCAGACCGCCGCTGCCGGAGTGCCTAGGGAGTTTGTTGCGCAGGCCAATGCTGGCGTACTGCAGCCGGATCTGACGCTTTATTTTGATCTGCCGGTGCAGGTGGCGGCGCAGCGGCGAGCCCAGCGCGCAGGTACCGTCGAGATTTACGATGCGGACCCGCTGCAGCAGCGCGTGGCTGCGGCCTACTTGCGCGAAGCCCATGCGCTAAAGCAAGCGCACGAGCCGGTCGTGTTTATCGACGCCGCACAAGACCGCGATGCGGTGGAGCTGGAGCTACAAAAAAACCTGGCGCCCTTGTTACGTGCAGCGCACGCGCAAGGACGCCTGCAGGGAGGGCTTCGCGGACTCTGAAGGGAGTCCTAGCTGTTTGGGTCTACCGGCTTTACGTGCCAGATCTTCTCCGCATACTCACGAACCGAGCGGTCCGACGAGAAAAAGCCTGTGCGCGCGATGTTGTAGGTCGCCATCCGGGCCCAGGTCTGCGGCTCGCGATAGACGGCTTCAACTCGGGCCTGACATGCGGCATACGCATCAAAGTCAGCCAGGACCAAGAACGGGTCACCGCTGCCGGGCTGCTCCTGCGGAGGCAGCAGCGCATCGACTAGAGGCTGATAGCGCAGCGGCTCCTCATATGAGAAAAAGCCAGCGCGAATCAGATCGATCGCACCTTTGAGCGCGGGACTCTTGCGGTACACATCCCACGGGTTGTAGGTCGGACGCAGCGCTCCCACTTGCTCTGTAGTCAGGCCAAACAGGAAGAAGTTGTCGGGGCCCACGGCGTCGCGGATCTCGATGTTGGCGCCGTCAAGGGTACCGATGGTCAGCGCACCGTTCATGGCCAGCTTCATGTTGCCGGTGCCACTGGCCTCAAGTCCGGCGGTCGAGATCTGCTGCGACAAGTCCGCTGCAGGAATGATGCGCTCTGCCAGCGAGACCCGGTAGTTGGCCAAGAACACCACGCGCAGACGGTCGCGCACCTGCGGATCACGATTGACGACATCAGCGACGGCATTTATCAGCCGAATGATGAGCTTTGCACGCGTATAGCCGGGCGCGGCTTTGGCTCCAAACAGCACCACGCGCGGCACCGGATCAAAGTGCGGGTCTTCCTTCAGCCGCTGATAGTGCGCAATCACATGCAGGATATTTAGCAGCTGTCGCTTGTACTCATGCAGGCGCTTGATCTGCACATCGAACAGCGCGTGAGCATCCACCGCGATGTGATTGTGGTGGCGAATGTACTCGGCTAGGCGCTCTTTGTTGCGATGCTTGATGCTGCTGATCTCGTGAAGAAACTGCGGATCATCGACAAACTTTTCCAGCCCGTGCAGCTGGTCTAGCGCGGTGGGCCAGGCGCTGCCAAGACGCTTGGTGATGGCGGTGGCGAGCTCGGGATTGGAAGACAACAGCCAGCGGCGGGGCGTCACGCCATTTGTAATGTTGCAGAAGCGCTCGGGATACATCTGCGCAAACTCGGGCAGCAAGTTGTCGCGCAGCAGCTGACTATGCAGCGCCGCCACACCATTTACCGCATGCGAGCCCACCGTCGCCAAATACGCCATCCGCACCGACTTGGTCGGAGTCTCTTGGATAAGCGACATGCGGCGCAGGCGCTCTGGATCTTGCGGCGATGCGGTCCACACCTGACGCAAAAAGCGCTGGTTGATCTCGTAGACAATCTGCAAGTGACGCGGCAGCAAGCGTCCGATGAGATCGACACTCCACTGCTCCAGTGCCTCGGGCAGCAGGGTGTGATTGGTGTACGCAAAGGTCGCGGTGGTGATCTCCCACGCGCTGTCCCAGTCCATTCCGTAGATGTCGAGCAGCTGCCGCATCAGCTCAGGAATGGCGATGGTGGGATGCGTGTCATTTAGCTGAATCGCCGCTTTGTCGGGCAGCGTCCGCAAGCGCCTGAGCACCTCTGCGTGATCTCCAAACTGCTGCGGCGTAGCTAGGTGGCGACGCAGCAGATCGGCGATTGCACAGGCGACAAAGAAGTACTGCTGCTTGAGACGTAGCTCTTTGCCCACAATCAGCAGGTCGTTTGGATACAGCACCTTGCTGATGCACTCGCTGGCGTTTTTGTCGAACACCGCGCGCTCGTAGTCGCCGGCGTTAAACACCGACAGATCAAACTCTTCGCTGGCGCGCGCGCTCCACAGCCGCAGCGTATTTACCGTCGAAGTCAGGTAGCCCGAGATCGGCATGTCATAAGGCACGCCCAGCACGCCCTGCGTATCTACCCAGCGCACTTGCGGTCCGTTTGGACCATGCACTGTCTCGGTGTGACCGTAAAAGTGAACATGCTGCGTAAACTCGGGGCGCGCGATCAGCCACGGGTTGCCCATGCGCAGCCACTCCTCGGGACGCTCGATCTGAGCGCCGCCGCGAATGACCTGATCAAAGATGCCAAACTCATAGCGAATTCCGTAGCCGTAGCCGGGCAGGTTCAGCGTCGCCATGCTGTCCAGGTAGCAAGCGGCCAGGCGCCCCAGACCGCCGTTGCCAAGTCCGGCGTCGCGCTCTTGCTCCAGCAAGTCACCCAGGTGATAGCCCAGCTCGCGCATGACCTGCTCGGCGGTGTCGTACAGCCCCATGTTGTGCAGGTTGTTGGACAGCGCGCGCCCTAGCAGAAACTCTGCTGACAGGTAGTAGATGCGCTTGGTGTCGTGGGCCCGATAGCGCGCCTGCGTCTTAATCCACTGCGCCATCATGCGATCGCGCGCCACCAAGGCCAGCGCCGAGAATCGGTCATGCGGCGTCGCCCGGCGGTCTTCTTTACCGATGGTAAAGTGCAGATGATCAAGGAAGGCGCGACGAATGCCCTCCGGCGCAATCGACGTGCGATCGTCTTCAATCACTACAGTTGGGGAGCACGGGGAACCGGAGGCGGAGACGAATTCAGAGGACATGGCCAGCATCCTAATGCAGCCGGATGCGAACGTCT
>JAGNNG010000214.1 GCA_017990795.1 Deltaproteobacteria bacterium | reverse complement strand
CGGCGACGTCTAGGCCGCCGTAGGTTCCTTCCAAAACCCGATACTCGCCCCCCAGATTGATAGAGGCTTGGTGCGGCGGAAAGTTGCTGCCGGTGATGTCGATGCTGCCGCCCACCGAGGCGACCAACGCCGCGCGCCGGGTCTTTTGCTTGGGCCGCTGATCCTCGCCGGGCACGGCAATAAGGCCGCGACCTGGCCCGTACTTGTCCTCGGACAGCGTGACCTCAAACGTATAAAGCTGTCCGGCGGTGAAGGCTTGCTCGGTTGCCCAGCTCTTGTTGCCGTCGCGGACTTCGATGCGGTGGTAGCCGCTGTCCATCGGGATCGGCTGGCTCATCGGCGTCTGGCCGTACTCGTGACCGTCGACGGAGACGAACGCCTTGTCTTTGGTGTTGATCTTCAGCGTCGCCAGCGACTTGCGCAGCTCACCCAGTCGTAGCTCGATCTGGGCTTGGTCCGAGGCTGCGGTGCTTTTTAAATAGGCCTCGTAGGTCTCGATGGCGCGGACTGCGTACTCCCCGCGATCGTAGGCGCGCGCGGCGTTAAACAGCAGGTCCGGACGCTTGGACAGGTCGAAGGCTTCTTCAAACGCCTTGGCCGCTTGCCAGAAGCGACCGTTTACATAGTCTCGCTCGCCGCTCTCGTAGCGCTTGCGTGCCAGATCCATCACCTCGTCCGCAGAGGCAAGTCCTGGGCTGGCCAGTACCCACAGGAGCCCGGCTAGCGGCCCGTGCTTTAGCACTTCGCGTATCGTCACGACATCAATATATCGTGGCCATTACAAAATTTGTACCAATAGAAGCAGGGATGGAAGCCATCTGAGTCGACTAGTGCTTCCAGCTTGCGCGGTGCGGGGAGGCGCTGGCTGTTGTCGTCGTGAGGCCGGGCCACTGTCGTCTTATGCGCGGCGCTAAATGGGAAAGATTTTTCGTTGACCGCAAAGTCTGCTGCTCGTACGTTCCGGACATAGACTAGACTGTCAGTCTACTTGACCCGGAAGCATCACCCACTGCCTTTTAGCCTTGAGCAGATGAAGAAGGAGCCACCCGCATGACCACCGCCTACGTGTCGCAGGGGAGTACGGAGAGAACGGACCCCGTGATGATTGGCATGGATGTGGGATCGACCACGGTGAAGGCCGTGGTTGTTGATCCGCAGACCAAGCAAATTCTGTGGAGCGACTACCAGCGTCACCAGACCAAGCAAGCTGAGTTTGTGCTCGAGTTTGTAAACGCCATTCTGGAGGCGTTTCCGAAGGTGCCGCACTCGGGGATGCGGATGTTTATTACCGGATCGGGGGCCTCGCCGCTGGTGCCGCATCTGGGCGCAAAGTTTGTGCAAGAGGTCAACGCCGTCACCCTCGCGGTAGAGACGCTGCATCCCGACGTCGGCTCGGTGTGTGAGCTAGGCGGCCAAGACGCCAAGATCATCATCTTCAAAAAGAACGAGAAGACCGGTGACAAGCAGGCCAGCACGTCGATGAATGACAAGTGCGCCAGCGGCACCGGGGCCACCATCGACAAGTGCATGCTCAAGGTCGGTCTGCCCAGCTCGGAAGTGGTCAAGATCAACTTTGACGACAGCAAGCTGCACCACGTTGCCGCCAAGTGCGGCGTGTTCGCCGAGACCGATATCGTAAACCTGGTGAAAAGCGGCATCCCGGCGATCGAGATCATGAACTCGCTGGCCGATGCGATCGTGATGCAGAACCTGTCGGTGCTGACGCGTGGCAATACTCTGAAGCCGAAGGTGCTGCTGCTGGGGGGACCGAATACCTACCTGCCGTTTTTGCGCGACTGCTGGCGCAAGCGCATCCCCGAGACCTGGCAGAGCCGAGGCTTTGACTACCCCAAAGATGTGCCGATCGAAGAGCTGATCATGGTGCCGGAGAACGCGCAGTACTACGCGGCTTACGGCGCGGTGATCTACGGCACTTACGAGCCAGCCTCGGTGGGGCAGTTTAGTGGGGTCGCCAAGCTGATCGACTTTATCACCACCGGTCGCAAGTCGCGCCTGGGTGAGACTGCGGGATCACCGCTGTTGCGCGCACCCTCGATCGATCAGAAGCAGGCCGAGCTTGAGGCGTTTCGCGAGGAATACCGCATCCCGAAGTTTACCAAGCGCGTGCTGGAGCCGGGGCAGGTGATTCGCGGCGTCATCGGGATGGATGGCGGCTCGACCTCGTCGAAGGCGGTGCTGATTGACTACGACACCGCCGAGATCGTGACCAAGGAGTATCAGCTCTCGAAGGGCAATCCGATTCAGGACACCAAAGAGATCCTGGCGCGGATTCGGGACTATGTGACGGCGCAGGGCGCGACGCTGCAGGTGATGGGCTTTGGCGCGACCGGCTACGCCGCCGACGTGCTGCAAGAGTCGGTCAAGTCCGACGTCAACATCGTCGAGACCGTCGCGCACATGATGTCAGCCGTACACTTCTTTGGCGACGTCGATGTCATCTGCGACATCGGCGGGCAGGACATCAAGGTCCTGTTTATGGAAAACGGCGACATCAAGAACTTCCGTCTGTCGAATCAGTGCTCAGCGGGCAACGGCATGCTGCTGCAGGCGATGGCGGACCAGTTTGGCGTTCCCGTTACGCAGTATGCGGACGTGGCTTTTGCAGCCGATCTGTCGCCCAAGTTTAGCTACGGCTGCGCGGTGTTCCTCGATAGCGATCGCGTGAACTTTCAGAAGGAAGGCTACTCAAAAGAGGAGCTTCTGGCCGGTCTGGCGCAGGTGCTGCCAAAGAATGTGTGGCAGTACGTGGTGCAGATTCCGCGTATGGCCAGCCTTGGGAAAAAGTTCGTGCTGCAGGGTGGAACGCAGCACAACTTGGCGGCGGTCAAGGCGCAGGTCGACTACATCAAAGACCGCGTGCCCGGCGCGCAGGTCTACGTGCATCCGCACACCGGCGAGGCTGGTGCCATCGGGGCAGCCATGGAGACGCTGCGCATCGTCAAGCGACGTGGCCACAGCACGTTCATCGGTCTAGATGCGGCGATCGACATTCAGTTTGTCTCGCGCACCGACGAGTCGACGCGCTGTCACTTCTGCCCCAATAACTGCGCGCGCACCTTCATCGATACCGTCACGCCCGGCGGCGACACCAGCCGCTACATCGCGGGCTTCTCGTGCGAGAAGGGCACCGTCGAGTCTGAAGAGGCGATGCTGGAGCTGACCAAGCAGCGCAAGCGACTGATGAAGGAGTATCCAAACCTCGTCGATTACGAGTCCAAGCAGCTGTTCCGGCACTTCTACGATCAGCCGCCGATGCCAACTGCCGAGACGCTGATCGACGACGTCGAGGTCAAAAAGGGCCTGTTTGGGATGAAGCGCACGCCGATTCGGCGTCCGTTTCAGCGCAGCTCTGCCGAGGCGCAGCGCAAGCGCCAGTCGATGCGGATCGGCATTCCCAAGGTGCTCAACGTGTGGAGCATCGCGCCGTTTCTGCGCACCTACTTTGAGACGCTGGGCATTCAGCGCCAAAACGTCGTGTTCTCCGACGATACCAGCGAGGAGATGTGGCAAGAGGGCGGCAAGTACGGCTCGATTGACCCGTGCTATCCGTCGAAGGTGGCGCAGGCGCACATCCACAACCTGCTGTTTCACCACCACCGCGACGACAAGCGGCTAAGCATCTTGTTCTTCCCGTGCATCACGCACGTGACTCCCGGACTGCACAAGGTCATGGACAGCGCTAGCTGCCCCATCGTCGCTGGCGTGCCCGAGGTCATGAAGGCGGCATTTACCAAAGAGGTCGATTTCTTCGGTACCCGGGGCATCACGTACATCGATCCGGCGCTGACGTTTACCGAGGCTGGGCTGCTTAGGCATCAGCTGTTTACCAGCGTTGGCGCGCTGCTTGGTGTCACCGAAGACGAGAGCGACTACGCCGTCGAGCAAGGCCACAAAGCGATGGAGATCTTTGACCGCGAGATTCAAAAGCGCGGCCAGGCCATCCTCGAGGTGGTGGAAGAAGAAAACCGCGTCGCGGTTCTGCTGATTGGGCGGCCTTATCACAGCGATCCGGGCCTGAATCACTCGGTGCTCGAAGAGTTCCAGGTGCTGGGGTACCCGATCGTGTCGATGCGCTCGATTCCCAAGGACCCGCGCTGGCTGTATCGCTTCTACAAAGAGGACATCGACAAGGGCCTGATCGAAGGGCCGCTGGAAGTGCAGGACGTGTGGCCCGAGAACTACTCGGCCAACTCGGTGCAGAAGGTGTGGGCGGCCAAGTTTGCGGCGCGCCATCCGAACGTCGTAGTCCTCGACCTGTCGTCGTTTAAGTGCGGACATGACGCGCCGATTTATGGACTGATCGACTCGATTATTGGTACCTCGGCGACGCCTTACTCGGCGCTGCATGACATCGACGCCAACAAGCCGGGCGGGTCGATCAAGATTCGCGTCAAGACCTACGCGCACAGCTTGAAGCTGCACGAGGAGCGCCTGGAAGACGCGGCCAAAAAAGGCGCCGAGCTGCACATGCGCATCGAGGAGAAGCGCCTGCAGCTACTGGAGCTAAAAGCGCAGCAGCTGCGCGATCGTCAGCAGCAAGACAGCGAGCTGGCCAAGCAGATCGAAGAGGTCAAGCGGCGCGTGGCGCAGTACGCCGAGCGCTTTAAGCCCAC
>JAGNNG010000212.1 GCA_017990795.1 Deltaproteobacteria bacterium | reverse complement strand
CCGTCGTGAGCCCGAGCGGAGGCAGCGGACCCGCCTTGGTGAAGTAGAACATGGGCACTTCGCCGTGGTGCGGGATGGCATTTAGGATTGAGGCCGCGCTTGACGGGGCCTTGCCGTCGCTGGTTCCTTTTTCGCGGGTAGCCGCCATGCGCGCCAGATCCAGCACTGCTGAGTAGCCGGCCAGCGTCGAAAACCCTCCGCTTAGCTGGCCTGGACGGCGCAGCCCATCGAGGCCTGGGCGCTTGGCCAAAGTGCGCTCTTCGGGCAGGTTTGCCTGCTCCTGTAGCCGTCGCAGCAGGGTTGCTTTGTCGGTGCCGACCGCGCTCCACACCTGCCCAGTCGGACCCAGCGGCGCGCTGAAGATGTAGATCGTTACCGGTGCCGCCTTGGCCGGTGCTGCTTTGGCGGGCTTGTCGGACGGGAGGCCCGCGCGCTGCTTCAGCTGCTGCAGACTGCTCAAGTTCAGGGTGAGCGACATCCCCGTTGCTCCAGCGCCCAGCTGTTTGACCGGCTCGCTGCGTAGCTGCGGTAGGGGATCGGTGCCGCCGAGCGCCTTCCACTTCTTCTTCAGATAGCCCTGCACGCCGGGCCGGTTGTAGGCCGCGAGCAGGCCACGCAAAAATGCGACGGACTGGTCGCTCTGCGCCGTGCTGGCATCAGAGGTCAGCAGGTAAAACGAGCCACCGAGCATGGCCGCGACTACTTCACTTTCGATCGGTGCTTTGGCCGGCTCTTTTCCGGGCGCTTTGGCCGCCGCAACGTCGCTATGTCCCTCGGCCATGACGGCAGTGAGGGGGGCGTCAAACTTGGGCACTTTTAGGAAAAGATCGACCAGAGCCTGGCGGTCAGGCGGGGCCATTCCGTCGTGCTCCAGCCAGCCGTCCAGGATGGGCAGCAGGAGCTGCAGAGCGCGCTGGGCGTACTTCGGGTCGCTGGTGCGATAGGAAGCCGCTGTGACATCGCTGGGTAGCTTCCAGAACACTGCTGGCGGGCCACTCACACCGGGAGCGCGCTTGTTCGCCTCGGCCTCGGCTTGGCCCCACCAGGATTCAGTGCCGCTTAGCTGATAGCCAAGCTGGACCTGCATGCCGCTATTGGAGAGCGTACCGTCGAGGGTCAGCAGCGCGAGGTCGTGGCTCATGCCTGCCAGCTGGCGCACTAGCTCTTGGGTTGCGTCGGTGACGGCGCGGTCAAACTTGGGCTGACCCAGCTGTAGCCGCTGCGGCAGTGCCATCCCGCCCATCTGCAGGACTCGCTGCAGCGGTGCTTGATAGGTGCGTACCAGCTCTGCCACCTGAAGCTCGACGTGGACGTCGCTGGCATTGGCTGCCGGCGAGGCTGGAACGCGCAGCAAATACGGCCCCAGGACATCGCGGTCCCGCTCGCGATTGCTACAGGCCAGACGTCCCTGACCGCCGCTGGTCGAGCCCAGCCAGCAGAACAGGGTAGTCCTGCTTCCGACCGGCAGCCCGAGGCGATATAGACCTGATTTCCCGTCGGTGATAAAGCCCTTCGTCTGGGCCAACTTGTAGGCTTCATCCATGCTGGCGATGCCTACGGCGAAGCCCCACAGCGGCGGCGCGGGCGCCTCGCCTGCACTCGCGTCTAGTGCTGCCACTACGTCGACCGGGGCCGCCATCGCGACCACCTTGGACATCTCACCAACGACCTCTTTCATTGCGTCCTGGGTCTTGATGTTGACCGGGACGTAGCTTTTGACAGCAGCAATGGTGGCGTCGGGATTTTTAAAGTGGACAGAGCCCGCGATTTTTGGGGCTGCGCTCGTCGCTATTGCGGTTTGGGCCAGCGCCGTACTCGCCAGCAGTAGCTGCGTGCCCAGCAGAAGGTTTAGCTGCGCTACGCGCAAAGAAAGTCGCCTGTGCATCGGTTTCATGGGCCAAATCATCGCATGACTTGGTAGCAAAATCACCGTCGGTATCACAGCGAAGTTAAGCCACCGATTTACGGGCCAACTCAGGCGGCATCGCAGATAGAGGGGAGGGCGGCCTACCTGCTGACGCAGCGCCAGCAGGAGGCCAGAGAGGTGTTACTGATCGAAGCCGCCGCGCTCGCGCTGGCCTTTTTCCTGGTCTTTGATCATCTTCAGAACGCGCTTGGCCATGTCGTTTACTTTGGTCTTGAGCGTGTGCTCGTCCTCGGGGCCGGTGACGTGATGGTCGGGCTGACGCAGCGCAGTCTCGACGTGAGGCGTGGCTCCCGGCGTGTGATGGGTCGAGGCAGCGGCCATCTTGTTTTCGCCCATCGAGATCGCAATCATCGTCAGATCACCCAAGTTGATTCTGTCGTCGCTGCGCGCGGTCTGATTCTGAGCGTGCGAGCGGATTGCCTCCATCAGCTTCACCGACGCCGCGGCTCCCACTCCCTGGGCTGCAACTTTGCTCATGGCGGCGGTAAATAGCTCCTGTGCCGTCTGCGGCTTCGTCGCTGGAGTGCTGGTCGCTGCTGGGACTGCGGGCGCTGGTTCTGGCTTGCGGCCTCCCTGCACCATGGTCATCGACGGACGCTTTTCGCTCTGTCGCGTCTCTTGGACCGCGATGTCCTGGTCGTCGTTGTCGTCGTCGTCGTCAGCACCAAAGGCCACGCCGGGCCGGTTGCCAGCCACTTGGGTAAGGCCTGCAGGCATGCGCTGCCACAGCGGCATGCCACCGGCGCCGCTCTGCTTCACGGCTGCGGTTACGGTCTTTGATGGCTGCCACTCCGTCGGCAGCTGCGCCAAGAGCTGCGTCAGTCGCGTCACTTGCTCCATGTGCGCTTGCGGTCCCAGGGTCATCGGCATGCCCGCGTCGCTGCCGCCGCTCAGTCGAGGGAAGCTCGTGAGCATGGCCTGCGCGTAGTGCTCTTGCATCGCAGTTGCACTGCTCGTCGGTGACGCAGCGGAACCCTCACCACCAGCAAAGACGGGCATGCTGAGTCCACCGTGACCAGCTAGAACCCCTTGTCCGTCGCCATTTGCCTTCCCGCTGACCAGGCCAGCTGGCTTGGCAGCAGCCGCAGAAGCAGCCGCGGCATTGCCAAATCGAGAGCCTGCTACCGACGCTGCACTGGCCTGCCGACTGTTTGCGGCACGCTTGCCGTCGGCGCTTGCAGCTGCCAAATACACCAGTCCGCCTGGGCCGCTCCATGCCCAGCGCGGGGCGTCGATTGCAGTCGGGGCTGCGCTGCGGACGCGGCTGCTCGACAGCATGTCGCTGACGTCAGGCCAGCCTGGAGTCGCGGTATTTTGCGCAGCCAGGCTCAAACCGGCGGTAAATAGCTCGCTGCGAAGGCCCAAGCCGCCAGCTTGCTGCCAGGCTGGGGTTGCCTGAGGCGACGATTGTACCGTCGCTGCGCTGCCGCGGCTGGGACTGGCAAGCTGAGAAGTTTGGGGCGCAACGAGGCTGAGCGGTCGACTTGTCGCAGCGGCAGCTTTGGGCGTCCCACCGGCTTGGCCTTTGGACTCTTGGGCGCGTGGCAGATAAATCATGCCGCCACTGACGGGCAGCCAGCGGCCCGCTGCCGCTGTGTCAGAGGCTTGCGCACGGTCCATGCCTCGCAAGCGAGCAAAGGCTTCAGCGCTGGCACCGACGCCGCCAGCTTGCTGCCACACCGCTGATGCAGGGCCCGTGATGGAGGCTGCTGCAGCTTCGTCTCGTCGCGATGACGTGGCGGTTCCATCGACAGGGCGTGCCATCGCCGCTGACTGGATAGCCAGCGACGGGCTAACCAGGCGCAGCGCTGGGCGAGTCGCTTGGTTCGCATCTGGTGCTGTGTTACGTCGCAAGACCTCGCGACCGACAAACGGCAAGCTCGGTGACAGCTTGCGCGATGGGTCTGCGCTGCTCGTCGCTGGACTGATCGATGAAAGCGATGGCAGCAGCCAGGCTGGCAGGAGGCTTGGGCCCGTGCCGACGCCGCTCTGAGCTGCAACTCCGCTCGTCGCCGCGCTGCTAAGGCCAATTCCCGCTGCAAACAGCTCTGCCAAAGTGGCAATGCCACCGGCGGCTCGCCAGGGCTGTACCGACGGTAAATCCGCTGTCGTGCTGGTTGCAATGCTGCGCTCGGGCGTCGCCGTATTCGCTTGCGGCTGTGAGCGCTGCAGGGTCGGCATCGGCAGTCGAGGCTGCAGACGCTTTGGACTTAGCGGATTTTCTGCCGTGGCTGCTTTCGGTTCAGCTTGTGGCGCAGCGACGAAGGTCAGCCCTTGCGGACCCATGATCCAGCGCGACGGGACAGCTGCATCATCGCGACGGAGGACTTGGGCCAGTGGGCTGGTGATGCCAGGCGCAGCTGACCAGCTCGTCATTTCCGACTGGTTCTGCGACGTTTGCGTGGTGCTGCTGGGTCCCATTGTTGGCAGCTGCGTGGCAAAGAGCTCGGTGCGCAGACCCAGGCCGCCCAGTCGCTGCCAGTCGACGCTGCGCTCCAGGTGCGCGGCTGGCAGGGCCGGGCTCATCGTCGCAGCAAAGGCTGCAGTAGTCGCAGCAGCGGCAGCCGGGGCTTGTGCCGCACGGCCTCGCGCGTCGTCACTCAGGCCTGTCACTTTGGCTGCGGGGGCAGTCGTCAACACGGGCCGGCTTGATGAACTGGCTTTGCGAGGGCTGGCGGGCTGCTCTTTGGCAACGAACACCAATCCACCGCTTACCGGCACCCAATT
>JAGNNG010000213.1 GCA_017990795.1 Deltaproteobacteria bacterium | reverse complement strand
CCGGAGATACTTGCGCAGCTTAGGAAAAGGAGGATTCCGAAGGTCTTAGGAATGCGGTGGCTAAACATCGCGAAAGCAGTCATCGGCATTGGCTCTGGTTCCCATCTCGCGCGCAGTGAAAGGACCTGCTGCTCCGCAAAGACTTTACGGAGCAGCAGGTCATCGTACAAACAATCACTTACAAGGCTAAAGCTACTACTTGGGAGCCGTGAAGAACGGGAAGGCCGCCATCGGTGCCGTGGTCTGCGCAATGCCGTCCGTGGTGGGAGCGCCGCCGATCAGCACTGAGTAGGTGGTGTCGATAACATCCATGCTCAGCGTGCGACCGCCACACTCTGTCGCGGACATGGTTTCGGCACCCAGGTAGGCGTTGCAGCTGCCCTTTGTGGTGTCGACTAGCAGCGCGTCGTTAGCCAGGACTGTGGCCAGGGTCGCGTAGCCACCGGCGACGGTAAAGAAGGCCTGATTGCCGCAGGTGCCGGCATCCAGACCATCCAGGATTGCGATGTTCATGTTGATCGCGCGCCCCCAGTTGTTCACCCAGTTGGCTGAGGTGGGGTCGGTGTTGTACTTATCCTTGCTGGCGTCGCCATTCTCGGGGAGGCCGTTTGGCAGCGGACGGTAGATGTCATACGGGTTGATGAGCGCCGTATTTACGGCGGGACGACCGATGCGATCCAGCTGTACGCCAAGCGATGGGAATGCGGGGTTTGCGCAGGCTCCAGTGGCGCTGGTGCAGACTTGGCCGTTTGTGCAGGTCACAGCGGCGCACTTGTCAGGCGTCGAGCACATGCCGGTGTTGCCGTCACAGACCTGGCCAGCGGCGCAGGTTACGCCCGTACACTTGTCGGTCTTGCAGGTGCCGGTAGCGGCATCGCAGAACTGACCCGCAGCACAGGTCACGCTGTCACACTTGCCAGCGGGCGCGGTTGCAGAACAAGCAGAGAGCGCTCCCAAAAGGAACGCCATCGATGAAAAGAGTAGTTTTTTCATAGGTGGTCTCCTTTAGCCCTTCCGATGGGTGGCAGCGTAGACGCTGAGCAAGGTGCCGCCCGGGGTGAGTAGCGCGGTGTCTACTTCCAGGACGATTGCCAGCGTGTTCAGGTCTTTGAAGAAGTCGGTGGCAGTGCCGCCGGCTGGGCTTTGTCCGAGCAGCGTTCGCTGTGCGGTTAGCGTTGCGGCCACACCGGCTCCGGTGGGACAGCCGTTGGCGTTGAAGGTTGGGGCTAGGGTCGCCACGTTGGCTTTGACGTTGGCACGCACTTGGTTGTAGCCGTCCAAGTTGAAGAAGAAGTGATCCTTGCGGACGCCCGCAAAGACCTTCACTTTGCCATCGGCAGAGCTGATGCCAGCGGTGTTAGAGGCATCGCCCGAGACGAAGTTGGTAGCGCTGCCAACCCAGCAGCTGACCTTTTGCGCGGCATCAAATCCGCAAACCACATCGGTGGGAGTGGCTGCTCCGGTACCAGTGCGGCTGGTGGTGTGAAACACGTAGTAGGCCGCTGTGGAGAACTTAGCGGTGGCTTTGTCTGCGGCTGGAAAGACGGTCATGGCCAGGTAGACCTTGGTCTTGTCCGTCGACATCCACGAGTAGACGTCATTGATATCGGTAGACGGGTCCTGCTTGACGGAAGCTCCGTCCAGGTGATCCGCTGCCAACGCTGGGGCTGCTGGGAGCAGCGAAACCGCGAGCCCGAGGGCTGCAATCCAACTAGTCCTGTTCATTATTCCTAACTCCTGATGATGCGAAAGGAATGCAGGCCGCCCAGAAGACAGCGCGGACTTCCGCGACTGGCTGGCTCTGGATGGGCGCTGCAACTCCAATAAAGAGAGGGCATGGCACCACTTAGGATGTCGCTCCCCCCATTCCATGCCGATGCCAACTTCGGCGCGGAATCATCAAGCGTATACGATGCAAGCAGGTAGTTAGATTCACTCCAGCGGATCTTTTTGTGCGCTCCTAAGCCATTAGGAATGATTTCAAGTGGTTAGGAATGAATGCTGTACGCGCGGCTGGGGTGCGAGTGTGTGGCGACCGTGAACGAGGCTGTCAGGAACCGGCGCACACGCAGCAGGCCGCACAATCCTCCCAAGCATGGGAGTGGTTTAGGAATCGCCTAGCGCACGTAAGGGAGTGATTTGTAACCAGAAAAGGAGGAATCAAAAGGAGCGAAAGGGAAGCAGGAAGGGAATGGTTACGGAGGCGGGGCAATGCCGGGCGCGGTCACTATAGCGGCACGGTTACGTAGTAGGAGTAGCCGCCGCGAACCACCAGCATGACGGTGTCGCTGCCGGGCCGGACCTCGCCGAGGGCAGTGTTAAAGTCGGTGACGCTGCGCACCTGGCGGGCGCCGATCTGCAGGATCGCATCGCCAGGCTGAAAGCCAATGCGCTCGGTGACGCTGCCGGGAGTGACGCGGCGAATCATCACGGCCCGGCCACCGCCGTCGGTCACTTCCAGGCCCAAGCGCTTGCGCGCGCGCGCCGAGACATCTTTGGGCTCCAGCGGGGCCGCAGTCAGCCGCAACTCGCCACGCAGCAGCTTGAGCCGCACTTCATCACCTGCCAGGACATGGTTGATACGATCCCAAAAGTGCTCGGTTGAGAGCGTGACCTCATCGCCGATGTTGGTGATGACATCGCCGGGCACGACGCCGATTTTTTCGGCGGGACTGCCGGGCTCGACCTCGGATACGACGACACCGACGGGCTTGCGGCGATTTTGCAGCGGCGCGGGACGAATCCCGATCCAGCCGTAGCGAACGCGCCCAAACTGCAGCAGGTCGTTGACGATGGTGCGAGCGCGATCGATTGGGATCGCAAAGCCAATGCCCGGCCCGCCCGAGTGAACCGCGGTGTTGATGCCAATCAGCTCGCCCTGAATGTTCAGCAGCGGCCCACCTGAGTTCCCTGGATTGATCTGCGCATCGGTCTGAATGAAGTCCTCGTAAGTACGGTTTTTGGCGCGCACCACGCGATGCAGCGCCGAGATCACGCCCGAGGTCACGGTGTGCGACAGCCCAAACGGGTTGCCGATGGCAATGGCCGTCTCGCCGATCATTAGGTCGCTGGCCGTGCCGATGTGTAGCGAAGGCAGCTCTTTACCGCCAGCGTCCACTTGCAGCACCGCGAGGTCGAACGACTGGTCGGCTCCGATCATCGTTGCGGGTAGCTCGCGACCATCGGACAGCTGTACACGAATGCGCGCGGCTCCGGCGACGACGTGCTCGTTGGTGATGACTAGGCCGTGCGGATCGACGATGACCCCCGAGCCCAGCGAGGTGCGACCGCTCTCGTCGTTTTCCTCTAGCCCAAAAAAGCCGAAGGGATTGTATTGCGGGCGCTGCTCGGTAAGCACCGAGACCACCGACGGCGCGGCGCGTGCGATGGCTTCTACCACTGGGGTTCGTCGGCTCTGCTGCGCGGGCGTAAGTCCTGCAACCGGGGCAGCCACTGCAGGCTTAATCGTGTCATCCGCCTGCGCGGTCGGCGCTGGAAGCGGAGCGATGGCTCGCGGTGTGCTGGCAGCGGTGGGTGGTGTTGCAGTCGCAGCGGCCACCGTTGTGCGCGTGAGCTTGCTCTGCTTGGGCCCCGCGTCTTTGCAGCCGGGGATCGCCAGCATCAGCGCCGCAGACAGCATCAGCGCTCCCACCTTGGCAGCAGCTGTGGTCTTTGGGAGCACGAGAGCGCGAACCTGTGGAACGGTGAAGCTACTGCGGCAGCGTGCGGTGTTCATCGTTTCCCCCGAACTTTGCAAACAAGTCAGACCCGGCATGTCTAAAAAGCTGCGGCACGGATCCGGCGCTGTCAAGGCTGCGCGGCCTGCAATCCGCTGGGAAAATCGCTGCCGGTCAGTGGTCGCTACCGGGGCCGGGGCCGGGCCGGACGAGTACGCACTTTGCCGCCCAGCAACCAGCCGCTTTCGTGTAAAAAGACCGCTATGTCTTTTGAGCTAAAGTCCTACCTAACTGAGCGCCGCGCGCTAGTTGAGTCCGAACTGTCTCGTCTGTGTGCTGAAGATCCGGAAGTGCCCGAGACTCTTCGCAAAGCCATGGCGTACAGCCTGCTGGCAGGCGGCAAGCGGCTACGTCCGATCCTGGCGCTGGCTGGCTGTGAAGCCGTCGGTGGTCAGCCGCAAACAGCGCTGCCGCTGGCGTGCGCGCTGGAGATGATCCACACCTACTCGCTGATCCATGACGACCTGCCGGCGATGGACAACGACGACTTTCGGCGCGGGCGTCCCACCAATCACAAGGTCTTTGGCGAAGCGATGGCGATCTTGGCAGGCGACTCGCTGCTGACCGAGGCCTTCGCGGTTGCTGCGCGCAGTCCGGCACCGGCTTCGGTAGTGGTCAAAGTGCTGGCTGAGCTGGCCAGTGCTTCAGGGGCGGCGGGCATGGTAGGCGGCCAAGTAATCGATGTTGAAGCCACCGGTCAAAAAGTTGATGTGGCGCTGCTGCGGAGGCTGCACGGTAAAAAGACCGGAGCGCTACTGTCGGTGTCGGTGTGCGCTGGGGCTCGGCTGGGTGGCGCAGACCCCGAGGCGCTGGCGCGGTTACGTACCTATGCCGAGGCGCTGGGGCTGGCCTTCCAGATCGTTGACGATGTGCTGGACGTAACTGCGGATCTGCAGACGCTGGGCAAAGACCCGGGC
>JAGNNG010000211.1 GCA_017990795.1 Deltaproteobacteria bacterium | reverse complement strand
GGCTGTGGGATCTAGCGCGCGGGCAAGAGCTGCGGGCGCTGGGAGGACATCGCCAGCCGGTGCGTGGCTGTCTGCTGCTGCCCGACGGGCGCACGCTGTTTGCGCTGCTAGATGACGGCCTGCTGATGCAGTGGGACCTCAAGGCTGGGGCGGTGGTGCGGACGCTGCGTGGACACTCCGATGCGGTGCTGGCCTGTGTGCTAAGCAGCGACGGCAAACAGCTGGTATCGGCCTCTGCCGATCACACGCTGCGAGTCTGGGAGCTAGGCGGGGAGGGCGAGCTCTCCGCCAGTAGCGGTCATCAGGGCGCGGTCGACTCGCTGTGGCTGTCTTCCGACGGTCTGCAGCTGCTCTCGGGCTCGGTGGACGGCTCGGTCAAGCTGTGGGATGTGGTGACGGGGCAGGTGCTGCGTACCGTCGGTGGGCTAGGGCAGCCGCTCACGGCCAGTACCGGCTCTCACGACGGCAAGCTGCTGGTTACAATCACCGCTGAGCAGGTGGTGACGGTCGCGCACATGCAGTCGGGACTAGAGCAGCGACGCTTCTCGATGTGGCAGTCCAATCGGGACACCAGCAGCCACGGAGGCTCGGCGCTGGCGTTTCCGTCTGACGACCACATGATCGAGCTGATGGGCATGCCCGCGGAAAGTCGCCCCACCTGGCCCGCTGGTCGGCGCACGAGAGTCCGGCTTTGTGCCCTGACGCCCGACGGAAAGTCGCTGGTCACGGGCTCGCCCGAGCGCATGGTGCAACTGTGGGACCTGCGCACCGGGGTCGAGCTGGTGCGCTGCAGCGGCCACACCGGCCCGATCGAGGCCATGACGTTGATGCCCGACGGACATCGCTTGGTCACCGCATCCGTCGATAAGACGCTGGTGATGTGGGATCTGACGACCGGGGCGGAGCTGATGCGCTTCTTGGGTCACAGCGCTACCGTCTCGGCTTGCGCCGTCTCCGCGGACGGCAAGCGCCTGCTCAGTGGCGGCCATGACAAGCTGCTGCGGCTGTGGGACTTGTCGTCGGGCAGCGAGCTGCTGCGGCTCTCGGGACACCTGGCGCCGGTGACGGGCTGCGTCTTTATCCACGAGGGCCGGCAGGCAGTCTCGTCGTCGCTGGATCAGATGGTGAAGGTGTGGGATCTGAGCTCGGGGCTGTGCATCGAGACGATTTATGGTCACAGCCCGTTCTGCTCGGTGGCGGCGGTGGGCGACTGGGTGTGCGCAGGCGATCAGAGCGGCAATGTGTGGATTCTGCGCGATCCAAGTGCGCGCAGCTCGGTCAGCTCGGATGCGCCGCAGTCTCGGCAGTCGCTCATCGAGTCGGTGCGGCGGCTGCTGGGGCTAAAGTCGTAACTGAGGTTTGTGGGCCGCTCGGTCAGCGTCAAGAAGCGCGGCCTGGTTGGCTGGCTACAGCGCTGCGCTCAAGCGGACTTCCATCCGCACTTTGCCCTTCTTCTCTTTGCTGCGCAGCTCCTCGTAGGTCATGCGGCGGACGCCAAAGCCGGGGCTGCGGGCGATGCACATCTCACCGGGGCTGACCAGGCAGCTCTCATTGCACGGCAGCTGGGCGGTACTGCCGCAGGTGATGGTCATGGCGGTGGGTCGTCGGCGCAGAAACTGCACTTGCAGCAGGGTCCGTCGACGCTCACTCGGGCCCTCACTGTGTGATTGAGAGGCGGTGGTGTTGTCCGAGTTGCGCGGCGGGCCTGGGTTGGTGCTGGCTAGCTCCGGCTTGGCTGCCGTCGGGGTCGTCAGCCGCTCTGGCCGAAGTGCCGTCGAGGGGTCGTCAGACTTGCTACCTGGGACCGGTCCCGCCGGGTCCAGCTTGGCTGGCTTTGGCGGCGAGGCGGGCTGCAGCAGCATGTAGCCAATCGCGAGCAGACCGACGGCAATGATGCACAGGGCGATGATGCTGGGGACGCGATAGGCCTGCCAGGCCTCGGCGCGGACGGTGGCGCTGGACGCGGGTCCCTTGGGCAGCGACGTCTGCGCGGTCACCGGGTCCGACGGCGAGCGCTGCCCGAGCTGGGCTTGCGGCAGCTGCTTGGTTGGCGCGATCTCGTTGATCTCGGTCTTGGCCAGAGCTGACGATAGCTGCGGGGCCGGCATGGCCATCGGCATTGTGGCCGCATTCTGCTGATTTTGGCGCTTTACGGGCGAAATCGGGCGCAATCCCTGGGCAGTCGCCGCCAGATCGACTTTTTTGGGGCTAGACGCGCCCGGAGCTGCCATTACAGCTGCCGCTACAGCAGCTCGTGGGTCCTTATTGCCCGTCACCACGGTCGGGATGGCTGGCAGCTCGTTGGTCGAGACGGGCGCAGCCGCAGCCACCGCCTGCGTTGCCGTACCGTCTTCCGCTGCGTCCTCGGAGCCTGCGAGCGCGCGATCCGTCTTTGGCGCGGTGGAGAGGTCGGCGCCAGGCTTGTTGTTGACGTTGGCGATGGCGACAGCCGCATTCATGACCGCTGCTGAGAACATCAGGCTAACGTCGGAGGTCTTCGACGGGGCGGCGGCTAAAAAGGATGCCTCGGGCACTTGGGCAAGCCGCTTGAGGAGCTCGCCGGCATCGCTGGGTCGCTGCTGGGTATCGATCGACAGCGCGCTGTCAAACAGCGCCTGCAGCTCGGCAGAAAACTTCTCGGAAGGGCACACCACGGAAAGCGGCAGCGGCGGATTGACCAGCCGCAGCATGGTCAGCATGGTGTCGCCCTCTTCGCCACTGCGACCCCACGGCATGCGCCCGGTAATCAGCTCGAACAGAATCAGCCCAAGCGCGTAGACATCGCTGCACTTGCTGGCCTCGCGGCCTTCCAGCTGCTCGGGCGACATATACATCGCGGTGCCAATGCGCACCCCGGCCACCGTCTTTAGCGCCGTGCGATTGCCCTGCAAAATCTTGGCGATGCCAAAGTCCAAGACCTTGATGACTTCCTCGGTGACACCTTCCTCGTTTACCTTTTTTGCGACGAAGATGTTGTCCGGTTTCAAATCGCGGTGCAGGACGCCCTTGCGGTGGGCGACGACCATTGCTTTGACGGCGGGGGCCCACAGCTCAAGGGCGCGCACCGGGCGCAGGCGCTGCTCTTTGCGCAGGATTCCTGCCAGGCTCTCTCCATCGAGAAACTCCATTGCGATGTAGGCTTGGCCGGTATCGGTGCGGCCACTGTCGTAGATCGTAATGGCGTTGGGGTGATCGACGGTGCTGGCCGCGAGGGCTTCGCGCTCAAAGCGCGCCACCATGTCGGCGTTGCTACTTAGGTCGGGGTGCAGCAGCTTGACGGCGACGTCGCGTCCCATCGGCAGCTGCACGGCTCGATACACCGTGCCCATGTTGCCCGAGCCGATGGTGTCGCGTAGCAGGAAGCGCCCCGCCAGTACATTCTCGGCATCTTCCAGCGGCGAGCCGTCGCTTGGGCAAAAGCGCGTGTCCGCTGAGAAGACCGACTTGCACACGGGGCACAGCCGACGAGTCGTCGTCGCCGCCGGTGGAGCGGGCGGAGCCGCCGCTTTGGCGCCTACGTCCATGCTCGGTCATTCCCGCAGCAACTAGTGTCTGGCCGACCCTGCGTCCGTCTCTGCGACGGTAGTTTCTCACTCAACGCGTGAGGCCTCCGCAGCCGGTGCCAGCGCGACACCTGCTTGCAGCGCAGCCCTAGTAATAGCAGCCGATCCACGCCTGTACCGAGAGAGACTAACAAGAGTACGAACCTACTCAATGGTATCACGCAGCCTTAAAAACTGGCTTCAGAACTTGCTATTAGCGATTTTATCCCGCAACCACCTCGGACCACTCACGTGGTATTAGAGCTAAATAGGCGAAATGATTCGCGGAATGATTTGCTGCGGAAAAATACAATGAAAGATATCTGGCTGATTCACATACACACAACGGCTTAGTTCTGTCTGATTTGATATGTTGTCTGGTGAAGCGATATCGGTGTGTGGGATTTCCTACATACGCTTTGCGTCTACAGAATGTCGTACTACGTCCGACTTTGGCCTAGAAATACCGACGACAAGCTGCAGCGGCCACAAGTGGGAGCTGTCAGGGGAGTTCCTCGGTGGCGTGTTGGTGTGGCGCCGCTGGATAGATCGGTTGGTCGTCGGTAGTGCGAAAGTGGCGTCTTTGATTTGTGAGCCTCTTTCGCTCAATGCGCCAAGTGTAGGTGCGGCAATTTCTGTAGGTTGCGCGCAACGGTTGGTTCTGCTTACCGATTGATTTATAGTGGAAAGCAGTGCGCGGAGACATTGGTGGAGCCTTCGGCGTCCGTAACTAGCATTAGCAAGATCTGTCCTGCCTGCAGGGCGGTCTATCCGAAGGGGGTTGTTCATAACTGCCCCTTAGGCGGGGATGCGTCGACTGCACCTGCTAGTGCCGCTGACTCTGACGAGATGATTGGCGCGCTGCTGGGGGATCGCTACCGCATCGTCTCGCGTCTGTCGCGAGGCGGCATGGGCGCGATCTACAAGGCCGAGCACGTGGTGCTTAGCAAGCCGCTGGCTATTAAGATCATGCTCTCGTCGGAGGATGAAGCGGCGCGCCAGCGCTTTCTGCAGGAGGCCAAGCTGGCCTCGCTGGTGCACCATCCGAACATCGTGGACATCGCCGACTTCGGCGTACTCGACTCTGGGCAGCCGTATCTGGTGATGGAGCTGCT
>JAGNNG010000210.1 GCA_017990795.1 Deltaproteobacteria bacterium | reverse complement strand
ACCTGGAAGATGTGATCGCGCTGCACGTCGCTGATCTGTTCCCCGGCACGCGCATCTTGGGCTGCTGGCCGTTTCGCGTTACCCGCAACTTCGACATGACCATCGATGAAGAAGAGTCGATGGATCTGCTAGAGACGATCCAAAAAGAAGTGCGGCGACGAGATCGCGGCGCAGCGGTGCGACTGGAGTGCCACAGCGGCATGGACCTGACGGTGCGGCGCTTTTTGGGCCGCGCGCTGAAGCTGGATCTGCAGGACATCTACCCCATCACCGGGCCGCTCAATCCGGCGGACTTGATGGAGGTCTATTCGCGACTGGCGCAAGGCGACGCGCGCGACCTGTACGACGAGCCGTTTTTGCCCAAAGTGCAGAGCCGCTTGTCCGACGCCAACACCATGTTTGAAGCGATTGCGCAGGGCGATGTCCTGCTGCACCAGCCCTACGAGTCATTCGAGTCTGTGGTCGACTTCATCGAGGAAGCCGCTGAAGACCCCAATGTGCTGGCGATTAAGGGCACGCTGTATCGGACCTCGGGAAACTCGCCGATTGTGGCGGCACTGGCGCGCGCTGCAGAGCTGGGCAAGCAAGTCACCGCGCTGGTCGAGCTTAAGGCCCGCTTCGACGAGGAAAACAACATCGTGTGGGCCCGTCAGCTCGAGGCGGCAGGCGTCCACGTGGTCTACGGTCTGATTGGTCTTAAGACGCACAGCAAGGTGGCGCTGGTGGTCCGCCGCGAGGGCAATGGCATCCGCCGCTACGTCCACTTATCGACGGGAAATTACAACAGCCAGACCGCGCGCTTGTATACCGACCTGTCTCTTTTTACCTGCCGCGAAGAGTTTGGCATCGACGCCAGCGCGCTGTTTAACATGCTGACTGGTTACTCGCAGCCGCCGCGCTGGCATCGGTTTGTGATTGCGCCGCTTGGCCTGCGCGAAAAAGTCATCGACTTGATCGACGCAGAGGCGCAAAACGCTCGCGCAGGAAGGCCGGCACGCATCATCGCGAAGATGAACGCACTGTCGGAGCGCGATGTCGTGCGCGCGCTGTATCGCGCCTCGCAAGCAGGGGTGCAGATCGACTTGGTGGTACGCGGCATCTGCTGCCTGCGTCCGGGCGTGCCGGGCGTCTCTGACAACATTCGCATCACCAGCGTGGTCGATCGGTTCCTAGAGCACAGCCGCATCTTTTACTTCGAAGCCGATGGCAAACAAGAGCTGCTGGTATCGAGCGCCGACTGGATGAACCGCAACTTCCAGCGCCGGGTCGAGGTGATGTTTCCGATCGAAGATCCAGTGCTGCGCGCGCGCATCCTGGATGAGATCCTGGGCATTACGCTGGCCGACAATACTCGCGCGCGACTGCTGCGCCGCGACGGCAGCTATGAGCGCCTCACGCCTGCTCCGGGCGAGACTCCGCTGCGCTCGCAGCTGCGATTCATCGAGCTAGCGCGGGCGCAAGCCACCGTGCCGCTGTCGGACAAGGGCCTGCGCATCCGACCGACCATGCGTCTGGCACCGCGCACCCTGGACCTCGAGCCACGCACAGTGGCCGCCCCATCTCGACTGGGCACGCGCGCCACCAGTGCGCTGACCACGAGCAAAGTTCCCACCACCGATAAACAAAGCGATGGCTAATTAGCGTCTAACGGTCGCTCGCTGGCGCGTGAGCCTGACGTGCTCGCTGCACGGACTCTAGCCAGCGCATCAGGTACGCGCGCAGGTGCGTCTTCGGAACTGCATCATCCGCACCCACGGCCAGCATGCGTCTGTTGGCATCGCGATCGCTGCTGATGGCAACAATCCGTACCGGTAGCTGGTGCTGACGCAGCGCCACGATCGCATCGGTGCCACTACACCGCGCCTGCATGTAGTAGTCCATCAGCACCAGGTCGGGCTGCTGTTGCCGCACCGCTGCAACCACGTCGTCCGCGTGCGGATAGAACAGCAGCGTCAGCTCCGGCAGCTTGAACAGCGCCTGCTTCTCTTGCAGCTCGTCGTCGAAAAGCAGCACCTTCATCAGCAGCAGTCTACCCTTTTGCCGCGCAGAAAAACGCGACTGCGCAAAGTTACGGACCGCCGACCTTGACCACCGTGGCCAGCCCTGACAGCTGCGCCGAGGGCCACATGCGAAAGCCGCTGACCACCTGCCGCGCCACCACCACATTGTCGGGATGCCACAGCGGTAGCATCGGAAGCTCTGCTGCTAGCAGGCGCTGCACCTGCGCGTAGATCACGCGGCGCTTGTTGCGATCCATCTCACGCTGGCCCTCGTCGAGCAGAGCATCAAGCTGCGGGTTTGCATAGCGCATGCGATTAAGGCCCGCATCCAAATTTTTGGCGCTGGGAATGTACGCAGAGTGAAAAAAGTTACGATACACATTCGGCTCCGCAACCTCGGAAGAGCTGAGCGTGTAGAGCTGAAAGTTTCCTTTTTTCACGTCGGACAGGAACAGATGAAACTCCAGCGGGCGCAGCTCTACAGCGATGCCGATCTCGGCCAGCTGCGCAGCAATCACGCGCGCAATCGCCACCGGCAGCGCATCGGTCGAGGTCTTGTACTGCAGCACGAAGCGCGGCTTTGGCCCCGGCCCATCAGGGTCGACAAAGCCTGCTTCATCAAGCAGCCGCCGCGCCTCTGCCGGATCGTAGCGTGGCGGCTGCTCCGGCGCGGAGTAGGCCCAGTGAAACGGCGCGAGCAGACCCGTAGCCAGCGTGGCTTTGCCGTGCAGCTTGGTGCGTACAATCCGCTCGCGATCGATGGCCAGCGACAGCGCCCGTCGAACCCGCACATCACGCAGCCGCGCATCGGTCGTATTCATTCCCAGATAGAACAGCAACGCCGACGGCGCGGTCGAGAGCTGTAGTCGCTTCTGCCACTTCTCAACCGCATCAAACAAAAGCGGCGACACCGTGTTCTGCGTCAGATCTGCCGAGCCGCCCACCAGCGACAGCAGCCGCGAGTTGGCATCGCGCACCACGCGCACCGTCAAGCGCTCCATCTGCGGTGGACCCGCAAAGTAGTGTGGGTTGCGCACAAAGCGAGTGACCTCACCGACCTCGCCCACCAGCACAAACGGACCGGCTCCGATCGGCGCGCTGTCGGCTTGAGCAACCTTGCCTGGACCGTCGCTGCGCTCGGCAGTACCACGGCGAAAGATGCCAAAGTCCAAGTCGGTTAAAAACGATGCGTGCGGATGCGCCAAGGTCATGCGCAGCGTGCGCGGATCGATGACCTCAGCAGGCTGCAGCCCCGACTCCGAGAAGCGACGACGCATTGCAGCGCTACCGGTCTTGTCGTCAAGCAGGCGCTCCAGCGTGTACGCAACATCGCTGGCAGTTACATCGGCACCGTCGGAAAACTTGGCTGCGCGCAGCGTGATCTCAAAGCGCAGCTGTCCCGCGTGCGGTCCTGCAGTCTCGGTCGGCAGCACCTGCACCCGCTCGGCTAGCTCTAGCCTTGGCTCCAGCGTGTCGTCGTCGACTGAGACCATGCGCGCATACGCCAAATACGACAGCTTGTGGTCATACGAGGTCGTGGTGTAGCGCGGATCGATATTCTTCGGCGGCTGCTCGATAAGGACCACAAGCTCGTCCTGCGGCACGCGTAGGCGCTGACAAGCAAGGCCCGAAAAAAGCAGCCACGGAAGCAGCACACACCAGCACAAATACCTACGCGCGCGCGCAGCCTTCTGCACACGAGCACGCAGGTTTCGGAGCGCTGACCCGTGGATTTTGGTAGGCTCGCGGTATGGCTCTGTTTTTTGTGCGTGGGTGGCATCCAGGGGACGGGAACCACCAGGGGCATCGCTGCCAACCGGCGAACTCGAAGCGGCGAATTCTGACGCTGGCGCTGCTGCTAGGACCGCTTTTGATAAGTCATGGCCACGCCGCGCCCACCCAGTCGGGAGCGTCGTCTCGTCAGCAAGAGCGTGGGTCACAGGTGCAGCGGGCATGGGGAGAAAAAAGCAACCTTGACGCTAAGCTGGGACGGGCGAGTCAGCCAGTTTTCTTACTCGCGCAAGGGCCAGCACCTGCCGCAGCGACGCAAGTAGGCGCTCCTTCAGCAGCTGCTGCGCCTGCGACTGCACCCGCGAACAACACTGCGGCGACAGCGCAGGGTAGCGGTGGCAACAGCGCAGCTGCTTCGGGTGAGCTAGATCGCCCAGCATCACCGTCGGAAAAAGGGCCCGTCGTACCGGCAGCCACGCCCGTGCCGTCTGACCCGGCGCAGCGCCTCAAGTGGCTAGAGTCCCGCATCGAGCAAGTCGTCGCTGCTGTGCTGCCCAGTCGCGCCAAGGTTGCCATTGCAGTGCTGGATGTGGACTCGGGCCGAGCCCTGTACGGCAAAGCAGCGGAGCAGCCGTTTAACATCGCCAGCAACGTAAAGCTCTTTACCACTGCGGCGGCCTTGTCGCTGCTAGGTCCAGAGTATCGCTTCAAGACCGCGCTTTACGGTGAGCGCGGAGCGGACCGCAGCGAATACAAGACGCTGTACCTGCGCGGTTATGGTGATCCGACGCTGTCTACCGAAGACTTGTGGAAGCTCACCACCGAGCTGTCGGCGCGCGGCATCAAGCGCATCAAGGGCGACATCGTGATCGATGACACGTTCTTTGACGACCAGCGCGTCGGTCCCGCGTTTGAGCAGAAGAATCAAGACAGCGCCTATCGCG
>JAGNNG010000209.1 GCA_017990795.1 Deltaproteobacteria bacterium | reverse complement strand
GCCTCAGCAGTCGAAGTCAGCACACCCAGCGCAGGCAGCGCCAGCAAAGCACCCAGAAGCGATCGACGAGTCATGGCAGTAGTCCCCCGGTTAAGTGTCAGCTCGCGGTTAGACGAGGGCCGAGGCGCGCCGGTTCCCACAATTCGCGCGGCGGTTGGTGTTGGGGCGGACCTGGCTGCTGCTTGCGACACGGTGCGTCGCGACTGCCGACACCGGCTGCGACCTAGCAGTGCTCAACTTAGTTCGCAAGCGATCAGCGTTCCTAAACTGTGGCTAGGTGCAAGCTGGCGCGAGGGGGCTTCACCCAGGTAGGCCGCAGTCGGATGTGCGGTGGTTGACGCTTGCTCTCGGTGCGCGCCCTCGCTGGGGGTGTTGCGCTGCGGCTGCGCCGACCGGCGGCTGCGCCATGGCGCTGTTTTTGCTTTGCAGCCTCCTTGGGAGAAAAGCGCTGCATGTCGATTAGCCAGTGTGCCCAGGTGCCGACCCTTGTTCATGAGTCTCGACCCTCTAGCCGCGGGCTGTCGCGCGTTCCGGCTGTGCTGCCAAGGCGCACCCTTCGGCAGATTCTGAACCGCGCGCTGGGCACCCCCAGTCAGCTGGATGCGTTCCTGATCGACTACTTCCCCGACATCTTCCGCCAGACCAGCGGCGGCATGGACCGCGAGGCCAAGCTGAACCTGCTGCTGCAGGAAGACAGCGAGACGCACCTGACCTCGCTGGTCCACAGAGAGTTCCCGCAGCAGGTGGCCGATACGCTGGTGCAAGAGAAGCTCATCAGCCTGCAGCAGCAGAGCGCCGGCGCGGACCCCGAGCAGACCTTGCACGCTCCCGAGGATGAGCAGCGCGTCAAGTACACGGTGGTCGTGACCGGGACGCTGGATGACATGGACCGCCACATTGTCGAAGCGCTGCTGAAGCATATGCGCCGCTACATCAGCGATGCCGAGCTGACCATCGAAGCCATCCGCTCTGGCAGCGTGATCCTGACCTGTACCGGGACGAAGTACGGCCTGCAGAAGCTGTTTGAGGACTTTGAGCAAGGCCGCCTGTCCTCGCTGCTGGAGTTTCCCATCATCGACATCGTGCAGAACCTACCCAGTACGCAGGTGCCGCAGGTGCCGCAGGTGCGCGCTCGTAAGACGCTGCCTCCGCTTCAGGACTCGCGCATTACTGCCCGGTTCACCTGGCCCACCGTGGCCGAGCGCATTGAGGAGCACAAGACGGTAAGGCTGCAACCCGACCCCACCCAAGTCCTGCGGATAGAAGACCAGCAGTGCTGCCCCGAGCCCATCACCTGCGGACAAAGCTACGTCACGCGCAAGATGAAGGTGCTGCCGATACGGCGGAAAAAGAAGCTGGTGCTGTGGCTGCTGGGGGTGGCGGCCTGCGGGGGGGCGGTGCTGGCGCTGCATCAGAGCTTGCTGCTGCCGACCCGTGGAGACGAGCCTCACCCTAAGCCCCCAGAGCTGAGAGCGAGCGCGATGAGCCCGACCCAGCCCGACGCGGGCATCGCGGTGGCGGCGGTCTGCGAGCACAGCCCCAAGTGCGACCAGTCCCTGGGCATCGCCATCGCTCGGCTGTGTCTGGCGGAGTCCTCGCCCCTGCACCTAGACGGCGAGTGGCAACTGCAGCGGCAAGGCACTAGGTACGCAGCGGTCAGCCCGGAGGGAGGTCCACCGCCTCAGCCGCTGGCGCAGCAGCTGGCACACTGCCTGAGCCAGCACCTGCAGCTGCAGCAGACGGGGACGCTACAGCGCTGGCCCGCACGGATCCTGATGCAGGGGGGCACGGAGGCCGCGATGCCGCCTGTCGCGTTGCCGTAAGGCACATCGTCGTTGACACCGCAGCCAGCGGCATCAACAGTAATAAACGATGACTGAAAAGCAGACCGTCTCTCTGTCCTCTGTGGTGGATGCTAGTGACCTGGCGGCGCGGCAGCTGTGCTGCAAACTGTGTCGGCAGCTGTATGAGCTGGGCTGGGCGTCCGGAACGGGGGGCGGGTTCTCGCTGCGGCAGGGGGAGCGGATTTATATCGCGCCCTCGGCAGTGCCCAAAGAGTCGATCCAGCCGAGCGAGATCTATGTGACCAATCTTGCAGGCGAGGTGCAGGAGGCCGGGATTGCCTGCGCAGACAGCGAGCGCTATGCGCTGGGGAATACGCCGGGCCAGCTGAAGCTAAGTGCGTGCGCGCCGCTGTTCCTGCATGCCTATCAGCTGCGGGGCGCGGGCGCGGTGCTGCACAGTCACTCTCAGAATGCGTGCGTGGCCAGCTTGGTGTTTGGCCGCACCTTCCGCGTGCGCGGGCTAGAGATGGTCAAGGGCCTAGAAGGCGGCCACGTCGATGTGGTGCATGAGGTGCCGATCATCGACAACACTCCCTACGAGCATGAGCTGGCGGACAGCTTGCGCCAAGCCATCCTGGACTACCCGGCGGCCAGTGCGGTGCTGGTGCGCGGCCACGGCGTGTATGTGTGGGGCCGCGACTGGGTGTCGGCCAAGACTCAGGCCGAGTGCTACGACTACCTATTTGGAGCGGCGGTGCGCCTGCACCAGCTGGGCATCGACCCAGGGCAGCTTGACCGCCACTTGAATCCCCCTGCGAAGAAGGAATAACCCATGCAGCTCTCTTGGTTAGATGCGCCCGACGCAACAACGCCCGCGACCTTGCAAGACTTGGCAGCAGTGGGCGTGACGTATCGCCACCTCTCTACCAGTCCGGCGGTGTATGAGCCGGCGCTCAAGCAGCTGTGCATCGACAACAGCTATGTGACCCGCGATGAGGTCGCGCTAAGTCCCAGCATGCCGAACCTGCAAGTGCTGCTGGACAAGTTCAAAGGCGAGCACCTGCACACCGAAGACGAGGTGCGCTTTGTGCTGGAGGGCGCGGGCGTGTTCGACATCCGCTCGGCGGCAGACCGCTGGATTCGCATCCAGGTCGATCCGGGGGACCTGATTGTGGTGCCGGCGCGGCTGTATCACCGCTTCTTTCTGACCGAGGCGTCGCAGATTCGCTGCGTGCGGCTGTTTCAGGATGCGACCGGGTGGACTCCGCACTATCGAAGCTAGTTCCCGGGCAGTCATTCCTGGTGGGTGATTCACCTACCGATTTGCAGGGTGTGCAGGGTTATAAAGCAGGAATGACGACCGCTGCACCGCAACCTCGCAAGCCACGCAAGCCCACCGCCACCAAGCCCACTGCCAAGGCTGGCACCAAGTCCAGTTCCAAGTCGACAGCCAAGCCCAAAGCCAAGTCCCCGCTCGCTGTTAGTAAAGAGCAGCCAGAGGTGCCTGCGTCGCAGCTTATCGACCAGCGCATCCGTGAGCTGGGTGGATGGCGTGGGCAGACGCTGGCCCGCATGCGCGCGCTGATCCTGGAAGCCAACCCGCAGGTGATTGAGGAGTGGAAGTGGATGGGCACTCCGGTCTGGTCGCATCACGGCATCCTCTGCACCGGAGAGGCGTACGCCAAGGTCGTAAAGCTCACCTTCGCCCACGGGGCCAGTATCCCAGACCCGGCGCGCCTGTTTAACTCCAGCTTGGAAGGCAACATGCGCAGGGCCATCGACATCCATGAAGGTGAAACGGTCGATGCCGACGCGTTTAAGGAACTAATCAGAGCTGCGGGGGCGCGCAATGACCAGCAGCCAAGGAGAGCACACCGGTGAAGCTGTCGGCTGGCGGCAATCCTCGGGTTACTTGGCAGCGGCCAGCTCTTTGGCGGTGGCTAAAATCGCGCTGTAGTCGTGGGCCAGCAAGGGGTCAATAGTCAGAGCCCGCAAAAGGGACGCCTCGGCGGCTTGGGCTGCGGTTTGACGGGCGCTGGGCTCACGCAGTGACCGCGCTTGCAGCAGCTTGAGAGCCCCGTGCGTCGCGTGAGCAGCAGCGTGGTTGGGACTTAGGGCAAACACCTTGTCCGTGGCGGCAAGGCCCGCTGTGATCAAAGCCACTCGCTCCCCAGCCGACTTACTCGCCTGCGCCAGCCGAAGCTGCGTCTGCGCCAGTACCTGCCAGCCATCGGGGTAGGACTCGGGGCTCTTGGTCGCCAGCTGCGCCTTGTCAAGTGCGCGCTTCAGACTCGGCACGGACGCGCTTCCTCGTTGCTCCGCCCAGTCGGCGGCCACCCACTCGGCCTGCGCGGCCAGGGTCAGGCACATCGCATCTTGGGCACCCAGGGCAATGCACCGCGTCAAAGCCGCCTGCATCTGCTCCAGGGCCGCCTTGGGATCCTGGCGCTTACGCAACAGCTCATTGGCCTCGACCCAGCGGGCCAGCGCCTCATGCTGCTCGGCATCCAGGAAGTTGCCCCCAAGTTTGCGCAGCGCCGCCGCATTCTGTAGCGCTCGCGCCACCAGCGGCTGCGACTCTTTGCCACTTAGGTAGGTACGCACTGCCGCTTTGGCATAGACCTGAAAGTAATTATTATAACACTGCTGCCACTGGTTATTAATCGACATACACTTAGCAAAATACTCGTCAGCCTGCTTGAGTACCAAGGCTAAGTCACTATCGCTCTTGGCGGACGAGGCGAAGATTTGCCAGACGTAGAGGGCGTTCTGCAGCGCCGTCAAGTAGGTGCCATCTAGCGCAATTGCTTTGGCCTGATACTGAAGAGCTTTTGTGAAGGCGGCTCGAGCGGCGGGCTCGTCTTTCAAGCGAAGAAAAGTCCCAGATTCGACAT
>JAGNNG010000207.1 GCA_017990795.1 Deltaproteobacteria bacterium | reverse complement strand
AAGTGCTGAACGACCTCGCCGACGGTGTTGCGATAGATGCCGTAGTCGACGCGGATGCCTGGGGTCAGCGTCAGCCAGCGATTTGGCTTCCACACATCTTGAATAAACCCGCCGATGCCCCAGCCCGCCAGGCGCTGCACGTACGTCGGATCATAAGTGCGGATGCGGAAGCAGGGCGTGGCGCTGGATCCCGATAGCGGGTTTGGCTGCGACGGCACGCAGGGCAGGGGGCGCTCGGTCGAGCTGGGGTCGCGCCTCAGCACACCACCGTCGGCGCTCTGGTTGGTGTCGTCGAAGTACACCAGGTTGCCCGGCGTTCCGTACAGCCAGTATTCCTTCAGCGCCTGCAGCTGCGCGCCCGCCTTAAACGTGTGCGAGCCGAGCCAGCCGCTTTTGATCCACTTTACCGTCGGGTCAAACTGAAAGCGCAGGCGCTGGTCGTCTTGCACGCGGTTGCCGTTGCCCGCGTTCCAGATGATGCCGCTGCCTCGATCGTTGTGCGCCGAGTTGATCGTGTTTCCATCAATCGGCGACACCTTGACCCGGTTCCATGCCAGCCCCGTCTGCAACTCGAAGATAAGGTGGTCGGTGACGAAGTTTTGGTAGTTGATAACGCCGATGGCGCCTGTGCGCTGGCGGTCAAACTCAGCCTCGGGGGCGTAGCTGTTGGTCTGGCGCTGGTTGCTCTCGAACTTGGGGTCGCTTTGGGCCGAGATCGTCAGCAGCTGCCGGCGCGTCGGGGCAAAGCTCAGCTTGAGGCGTGGGAAAAAGCCGTGAAACACCGCCGGCGGATGCTGCTGGTTCAGCGGCGGACCCGGAATCACCGACGAGACTCGGTTCTGATACTCCATCGACAGGTAGAACCAAGCGCGCTGTTTGAGCAGGGGTCCGCCCAGGTTTAGGTTGGCTTGGTAGCGCGACACCGGCGGGCTGGGGTCGGTCTGATCGAGCAGGCGGCCCTCATAAAGCTGCGTGCCCGATAGCGCTCCCACCGACAGCGCCTGGTGATTTACGTAAAAGCTGGCATCCGCCGTCAGCCGGTCCGAGCCCGTGCGCGTGATTAGGTTCACCACGCCGCCCAGCGCGTTGTACTGCGCGTCCATCGGCACCACCAGCGCCTCAACCTGCGCGATGGAGTCGAAGTTAAAGTCAAACCCAGCCGTGTTGGTCGCCGGGTCGGTGATGTCTAGGCCGTCGACCAGATAGCGGTTGTGGCGCAGGTTGCCGCCGGCCATCACCGGGCTTGCACCGCCGACTACTCCCGCTGCCTGGCGCACGATGTCCTGGTAGGTGCGGGCCGTGGGTAGCTTGGCTTGCTGCTCAGCCGTTAGCGTGACGCCCGTGCCCAGCTTGTCGGGGTCCAGGCGGCGACGCTCCTCGATGATGGTGGTCTTCTCGGTGGCGGCCAGCTCGGCGATAAGCGGAATTTCGAGGTCCTGGCTCTGCCCCAGTGCGACGGTCACCACGTGGGTGGCGGTGCGCAAGCCTTCGTAGCGGACCTGCAATCGATAGCGGCCCGGCGGCACGCTGACAAAGTCAAAGCGCCCCTCTTCATCGGTCACCACGCTGCGCTGGCCAAGTAGCCGGTCCCCGCGCAGCTCGACCTGACCGCCGGGAATCGGTAGCTGCGTCTGGGGCTCGACCAAGCGCCCGCGCAGCCGACCTGATTGCTCACCGACCGCCAGCGCTTGCCGAGGCAGGGACGGCACTACTGTGAGCGTCAGCAGTGCCAGTGCACCGCTAGAGAACAGCACCGAGCGAGACATTCGAGGCATGTAGCGCAGCTCCTAGTGTGACAGCGTCTGCGTGATCCGATGGCGGTGTCGTCTGGGCGCTTGGGTGCAAGCCGTACTATGGGTACACCACCGCTCTTTGGCCCGTCGCTCCTTGCCTTGAGATCGAGCAGACACGTGCATTTGAGTAAGCCTTCTTGCTGGTTAACTCAGAAGGCGCAACAGCAACGGATAGCCGTAGTAGATCGCGTAGGCTGCGGAGAGGGCTCCCACCGAGCCAGACAGTGCTCGCAGCGTCTTATGCTTCTGGCCAAGTCGCGACAGCGGCAGCCCGAGTAGACCGGACAGCGTCGCCATACCCACCACCGACCCCAGCCCGAACACCGCTATGTAAGCCAGCCGCGCCGTCGTGGATGGCAAGTTTGCCAGCACCAGAGCCGTCAGTGCACCGCTGCCCGCCAGACCATGACACAAGCCAACCAGCAGTGGACGGGTCGCAAAAGTAAACCGATACAAGTGCAGGTGCGAGGCGGGACCGCTGTGGACGTGGGTGGTGTCGCCGTGGTGATGACGGCTCTGCGGGCCGCTTTGGACCTGCTGGTGCGCTTGCCACACTGCGCGCAGTCCCAGAGTGAGCAGCAGCACCGCCACGCCCAGCTCCAGCACATCGCCCAGGCGCGCTGGTAGCTGCGTCTGCAGCACCGCCAGCGTCCCTCCGAGCATCAGCAGCGACAGGCAGTGCCCCAGGCCCCACATGGCTCCCAACATGGCCCCGCGCGCTGGGCTTCGCTCCTCGGTCAGCAGGGTGGACACGGCGGCCAGGTGATCTGGCTCCAGCGCGTGCCGCATGCCCAGCGCTCCTCCCAGGAGGCTTCCGCTCAGCAGCTCAAGCATGGAGTTCCTTTGCCGGGTCCGTCGCCATTCGCATGGCTTGGGCAAGTAACACAAACCACTGCCGGGCGCGAAGAATTCTCGGTGACAAGTCACGCCAGGCTCAGCTGGATTGCGCTTAGCTGTCGGCAAATTGCCGGGGAAGCGTCTGCGCGCTTTGAACCGGGGCGGCGCTGGCCTTCTGCTGGGTCTGCCCTGCACTTGGTGCTACTTCTGCTGCATGATGATGCGGGGGACGCGATGAGCAGACTTTTGGACTACTTGATCGCTCCGATGTTGATGGCGGGGGCGCTGCTGGCGACGTGGGCTCTGTTGGCGCGACAGCTGCCGGGGCTGCTGGTCGTGGGATTGGTGGTGGGCGGTGTGGCCCTGTCTGCTGCCGTTCTGGAGCGCCTGCGGCCCGAGCGCCCAGACTACCGCGCGCTTGACCGACCCCTGGCGGTGGAGGCGGCGCACTTCCTGATCAACTATCAGCTGGGCTATGCCCTGAGCCTGGGCGCCTTGGCTGCAGTACAGGCTGGTATGCGGCGGTGGCAGCTGCCGGTGTTGTGGCCCTCGAAGTGGCCGCTTTTGGCACAGCTGGCTCTGACGGGGGTTCTGGCCGAGATGCTGGCCTATGTACAGCATCGCTTGATGCATCGCGTGCCGTGGCTGTGGCGCTTCCATGCTCTACATCACAGCGGCGAGCGCCTAAACGTGGTCCGCACCGGTCGCTTTCACGGGGTCGATATCGGGCTGGCGGTGTTTTTGACCCTGCTGCCGCTGCTGCTGCTGGGCGCGCCGGAGTCGCTGACAACGTGGGTCTCGATTGTCGGCGCGGTGCTGGGCGTTTTGCAGCACGCCAACATTCGCATGCGAACTTTTTGGTGGTTGGATCGAATCTTTTGTACACCGACGGTGCATCGCCACCATCACTCCAGCGACATGGCAGAGAGCAACGCCAACTTCGGCACGCTGCTGATGCTCTTTGACTGGCTGTGCGGCACTTATGTGCGGCCCCAAGGACCGGGGCCCAAGGCCATGGGCATCGTCGATGACCCAGTGCCGCGTGACTTTTGGCGGGCGTTTTTGCAGCCCTTGGGCTTGTAGCCGCGCCGCGCTTGCTCAGACCATGCGCTCTTTGTGCAAAAGGGCTAGCTGGTACAGCTTCCGTCGAGGCTGACCAGTCAAAAGGGTCAGCGCCGTCGCGATCTCTTTGGGGCCTTGGCCGGTCTGCAGTCGGTGGTGAATCTCGGTCTCTAGGTCCAGCGCTGGGGCTGAACCCGCAAACGCCGGAGCAGCGCCACTTTCGCTTGACTGCCCGTCGCTGTCCGCAGCTGCTGCCTCAGCGGTTCCGGCGACGACCAGGGTAATTTCGCCACGCGGGGCCGTCGTCGAGTAGCGCTGGGCCAGCTCCGTCAGAGTACCGCGCGCGTGCTCCTCGTACAGCTTGGTTAGCTCGCGGGCAACGCAGGCCGGTCGATGGCCGCCCAGCGCCGCCGCCAGGTCGAGCAGCGTGCGGTGGGTGCGCTCTGGGGACTCATAAAAAATCAGCGTGCCGGGTTCACTTCGCAGCGAGCCAAACAGCGCCAGCCGAGCGCCTTCCGTGCGCGGCGGAAAGCCAACAAACAAGAAGCGCTCGCTGCGCAGCCCCGAGCCAATCAGCGCCGTCAGCGACGCACTGGGTCCGGGCACCACTTCCACCGGGACGGCGGCCTCGCGCGCTGCGGCCACCAAACGCTGCCCAGGGTCAGAAATCCCCGGTAGTCCAGCCTCTGAGATCAGCGCGACATCGCGCCCCGCCTTCAGCATCGCAAGCAGCCGTGGTGTGCGCTGCGCTTCATTGCCGGAAAAGAAGCTGATGATCTCCGCCGAGCCGCTACTGGCGCGCAGGTGGTGATGCTGCAGCAGGTGCTGGGCGGCGCGCGTGTCTTCTGCGGCAATGACGCGCACGGTCGATAGGATTCGCAGCGCCCGCAGCGTGATGTCTTCCATATTGCCAATCGGTGTACCGACGACAAATAGCTTTCCGTAACGCTCGCTGCCGACTTCTTCTAAATCGTTCGCGTCCGTGGCCACGGCTTCATCGAGCAGATC
>JAGNNG010000208.1 GCA_017990795.1 Deltaproteobacteria bacterium | reverse complement strand
CTGCGCCCCCAAAACCAAAAAGGACCCCAAAACATGGGCTGTGATACCTGCAAGTCGGAGTGTGGTCGTGAGGATGGCTGTGGGACGCGGAAGGCGACGCAGAAAGTGGTGCTGGATGGGCTGGCGGAGCGGCTTTATCCCAGCCGAACCTGGGGCCAGGCGGACGATGAGGCGTGCTTTCGCGCGGGGCTGTCGCTAAGCGAGGTGCAGCGGCTGGGGCGGCAAGTAGCGGCGGTGAACAAAGCGCCGGTGTTCTTTGTGCCGGGGGGCGAGCAGGACCTGTGCTCGTTTCTGTATGTGCTGTGCCTGGGGCGCGAGCCGTCGCTGTGCGAGCTGCGCGCGGGCTCGGTGTCGGCGCGGGAGGCGGGGTTTGTGACCGCTGACGGTGAGCTTGTGCCCGAGGCGGCGCTGATTCGCGAGCGCTACCTGCGCATTGCGTGCTCCACGGTGACGCGGGCGATCTGCATCCAGGAAGTGGCGATGGAGCTAGAGCTAAGCCCGGACCTGTGCCCGCCGGGGATGGCGCTGATCAAGGAGCTGGTGCAGCCGGGGGTGTTTGATCCCAAGCTCCTCAAGCGCTTTCAGCGCACCGTGGACCTGGCGATGGCCCAGGACATCGAGCACCTGGATATGGGGCTGCTCGACGTGGATGCGGCGCAGCTGGACCTATTGCCGGGCGAGTACGAGGCGCAGTTTGGCACCACCCCGGCGCTGCTGAACTTCTTCTTTTATGCGCAGCCGGTGCTGACCGCTTCGGTGGCGTTTGTGCCGCTGGCGCCGGTGGCTCAGCGCGCGGTGCTCAAGGCCACTCAGGCCGCTCGCTCTACGGACTACGCCGACTACGCGACCCTGCAGTAGCCACGGTTCTCTGCTGCAGCGGGGCGTGCGGTGCTACCCTATGGTCGGACTTTGATCCGGTCTTCCCCCCTGTGAGGGAGAAGCCGGGTCAGCATGGGGACGGTCAAAATGAACGTGCAGCAGAAACTTCGGCAGTGGCAGCAGGCGGGCCTGATCGAGGCTCCGCAGGTGCAAGCCATCCTCAACTTCGAGCAGCAGCGCGCGCGGCCCTACGGCTTCTACGCGCTGGGCGGCCTGGGAGCGCTGGCGATCGGCATTGGCCTGCTGTCGCTGGTCGCCGCCAACTGGGCGGACATCTCGGCCTCGACCAAGCTGGGGCTGGATCTGGTGCTGGGGCTGCTGCTGGCGCTGGGCATCCTGCGGGCGGACGCGCGGCGGTCGCTGTTTGCGCGCGAGGTCCTGCTGGTGATCCTGATGGGCTACGTCGGGGCCTCGATTGGGCTGGTGTCGCAGATCTACCAGCTGGGCGGCAAGGTGGAGCACGCGCTGCTGCTGTGGACGGTGGTGACGCTGCCCGCGATGCTGTACCTGGTCACGCCGCTGGGCACGATGGTGGCGCTGCTGATGGTGGTGATGACGTGGTTTGCCAACGTCGCCGAGCTGATAAAGACACTCCTAGGCAGCTTCCCCGAGATCGCACTGGCCGGGACGGTGGCCTACGTGACGACGGTGGCGCTGCTGGCGCTGGGCAGTGCGCAGCTGGTGCGGCAAAAGCGTCCGGCGCTGGCTAGCTCGGCGCTGCGGCTGGGAACCCTGGGGCTGTGGCAGCTTTCGACCGTGGGGCAGCTGGCCTTTTACCTGCACATGCGTGAGCGGGATGTCAGTCAGGTGACCTATCTGTGCGCCGCGAGCGTGGTCATTACTGCCGGGGTGCTGTGGTGGGTGGCCAATCGCTGGCTAAGCCGTCGCACTGACCCGGCGACGGCCAGCGCGGCGACAAGGCGTGAGCACGAGACCAGCTCGCTGCTGTTGGGGCTAGTCGTGGTGGTCATGACCCTGGGCTGCATCGGCCCACTGGTGGTGGTGCATGACAAGCTGGTGCTGTTGCCGGCGCTGTGGTTTCTGCTGCTGTGGTCCCTGATCGGCTATCTGGCGATGCGGGTGCGCTCTTTTGGGCTGTTCCGCACCGCGACGGCGATGATCGCGATTCGCCTGCTGATCGTGTACTTCGAGGTCATCGGCTCGCTGGCGGCCAGCGGGCTGGGCATGATCCTGGGTGGCGCGCTGACGCTGCTGGCGGCGTGGCTGTGGCGCAAAAAGACGCTTGAGGTCGGAGGGCGCATGGCCCAGGCCAAGGCAGCCGAGGCCGAGGCGCTGACCGGCTCGGAAGGAGAGATGCCATGAGCGAGACCCAGCCCAATACTCAAGCTGACAGCCAAGGCCAGACGCAGGGTCAGGCCCCGGCGGCGGCTCCTACGTCGGCTGCTCCCGCGACTTTTAACGTGCGCTTGGTAATCGCGCTGCTGCTGCCGCTGGTGGCGCTGGTGCTGCTGATCGTGCGCGCCGAGCTGGTGCTCAAGCAGGGCAAGCGCTGGACGGTGGCGATCGGGGGCTACGACCCGCGCGATCTGATTCGGGGCCACTACCTGCAATATCGCGTGCGCTGGAAAAAAGATCCCAACTCTACCGAGGCGTGTACCGACCGGGACGGCGACTGCTACCTGTGTTTGCGACGCCTGCCGGGGGATACGGGCTCGCGACCAGAGCCGCTGGTGCAGTGGGTGCGCGGCTCGGAGAAGCAGGACTGCGACAGCGCTTTTTCGGTAGCGGCAGAGGAGAACCTGCACAAGTACTTTATCCCCGAGGACAAAGGGGCAGTGCTAGAGCGCGCCATCCGCGAAAAAGAGGCGAGCTTGGTGCTGGCCGTCAGTGCTACAGGCGAGGTGGTGATCAAAGACCTGCTGCTAAACGACGAGCCTTGGACCCAAGCCATTAAGCACGAGTAGCTCCTTCGCAAACCTGCCGGTTTTTTTCGCGTTTTTGGTTCGTTGTGCATCTATACGCAGGTGCAAACCTACTTCACCAAGCTGGGTGGTAAAGCGGGCGCAGGAGCCGGGCTGCTCTTGCTCCTTTTCGTTGGCGGTGGCGCGGGCTGTGACAAGGGTGAGCATGCACCCAAGCCGCAGCGCCTGCCGCCGCAGGTGGTGGTGCGAAAGCCGGTGCAGCGCGACCTGCCGCTGTGGGTGCGCGCGCCGGTGGACCTAAAGCCGCTGCTTTCCGCTGAGGTGGTCAGCAAGCAGCTTGGCTACCTGTCCACGGTGCTGGTCGAGCGCGGCGATGTGGTGCGGCGCGGGCAGCTGCTGGCGCTGGTGCGACCCTCGGAGCTGCCGGATCAGCTGGCGGTGGCGCGCGGGGCCTTGCAGCAGGCGCAGGCGCAGCTACAGCAGGCCAAAGAGAATCGCTCGCGCACGGGCTCACTAGCACCTAGCGGCGTTGTCAGTCAGCTGGAGCTACAGCAGAGCAGCACCGCGCTGTCCGCCGCCGAAGCTGCAGAAGCGGGCGCGCGTGCCAACTTATCGGCGCTGGCCACGCGGCTGGGCGAGACGCGGCTAGAGTCGCCCCTGGACGGTGTGGTGACGCAGCGACGCCTGGATCCGGGTGCGCTGGTGGGACCGCAGACCGGGGCGCTGCTGTCGGTGGCTCGCATCGATACCCTGCGCGTGTTTATCGGCGTGCGGGAGCGCGACGCCAAGGAAGTCGCTGTCGGCCAGACTACCGAGGTCCAGGTCGATGCGCTGCCCGGCCAGACCTTTCAAGGTCGCGTGGTGCGGCTGGCTCCGGCCTTTGATCCGCTGACGCGCACGCTGGAGGTCGAGGTTCACCTAGACAACAGCGCGGGCAAGCTGCGACCGGGCATGTACGGGCGGGCGGCGATCAAGACCTCGGTGCATCCGCAGGCGCTGGTGGTGCCGGAAGGCGCGATCCAGCTGAGCAATGACAAGGCGTTTGTGTTCGTGGTGCGCGAGGGCAAGACGCAGCGGCTGCGGGTGCAGCTAGGCATCGACGACGGCGAGTGGCTTGAGGTGAGGCAAGGCCTGGCCGCAGCGGATGAGGTCATCGTGGCCGGAATAGATGGCCTGTCGGACGGGATGCCGGTGCGCACGGTGGCGCAGGTCGATGTGTATTCCGGGGCAAAGACGGCTCCAGCGGGCGCAGCTGCCGACGCGCACGCACCTTCTGCGGACAAGAAGTGAGGCGGGCACCATGTGGCTAACTCGGCTGGCGCTGCGCAATCCAATCCTGATTCTGATGCTGTCGCTGATGACGATCGTGCTGGGGCTGCAGTCGCTGGGCCGCCTGAGCGTCGATCTGTTTCCCGATATCACCATCCCGGTGGTGCGGGTCGCGACCTTTTATACCGGCGCCGGGCCCGAGGACATCGAGAAGTCGATCACGGTGCCGATCGAGCGCGCGGTCTCAGCCGCTCCGGGCATTGATCGCGTCGAGAGCGTGTCCAAGCAAGGCGTCTCGATCGTCAGCGCTTGGTTTAGCTACAACACGAACCTGGATAACGCGCAGTTTGAGGTGTCGCAGCGCGTCGCCCAGATCCTAAACACGCTGCCGCCGGGTATCGCGCAGCCGTTCATCCTGAAGTTTGACATCACCAACATCCCGGTGGTGCAGGTGGCGGTGGCCTCGGACAGCCTGGACGAAAAGCAGCTGTACGACCTGGCCTACAACGTCATCGAGCCGCAGCTCGAGCGCCTGCCCGGCATCGCCAGCGCCACAGTCGGCGGCGGCAAGCAGCGCGAGATCGAGGTCGAGGTGCAGCGTGAACCGCTGCGCGCGCGCGGCCTGTCGATCCTGGACGTGGTGTCGGCGATTCGCGGCGCCAACCTGCT
>JAGNNG010000206.1 GCA_017990795.1 Deltaproteobacteria bacterium | reverse complement strand
CCCGCCACACCGACGTTGTGGCTATAGCGCATATACGCAAACTGCACGCCGCCCTTGATGTTGTGCGTGCCACCAAGGCCCGTGGTGCTGTAAAGCAGCGTCGGGTCGGCTTGGATACGATACTTGGTCTCCTGGTTCCAGCCGTCGGGACTGTTCAGATACGTGACACCGTTATAGACGTCGGCGGTGCGCAGCGTGTGCGACGGAGTGATGCGGTCGGCCATGCCATCAACCTGCCGCATCGTGTCTTCCACCGAGCGCTTGGTCGTAAAGCCCGCCTGCATCTGAAACATCAGCTTGGGAGTGAGCGCGCTGTCAATGAGCAGCACCACCCACTCGCCACCTCGACCTATGCGCCGGTCGGCTTCGGGCGTCAGCGTGGTCTGCTGCTGCATGTTGTCGATGTAGTTGCGGTCGATGTTAAACGACAGCGCAATACGCGTCCCCGCCGAGGCCTGCCACGTCAGCTTGGCGCGACCCAGATAGGTATACGTGTCTCGAATTCGGTCGGTGTCCGTCGTGGTCCCAGCAAACGGGAACGGCGGCACCGAGATCATGGCCTTGTTGTAGTTGAACTGGAACGACGTGAAAAACCACAGCCGGTCGCGCACAATCGGCCCAGCGATGTTGGCGTTTACCGAGTAGTAGTCGCGCACCGGAGGCTCGCGGTCGTCATACAGCAGCGCCCCGTCTTGCTGCGGCAGCTGCGCGGCGTAGCGCGTGCGCCCGTAAAACAGCGTCGGCTGCACCGTCAAGCTGGCGTCCAGCGTGAACTTGTTCCCGCCCGAGCGGGTGACCATGTTCTGCACCAGACCCAGCGAGTTGTACTCGGCATCCATCGCGCCGGTGAACAGGTTAAACTGCTCCACCGCGTCGAAGTTCATTGGCGAGCTAATGCCGCCAGTGACGATATCCGAGGTATCAAGGCCGTCGACCAAGTAGCGCGTATAGCGAGCCAAACCACCGCGCACCGAGGGACTGTTGCCGGGCCCCACGCCTGCGGCCATCTGACCGATGGCCTGCACCTGACGAAACACCGGCGTGCGAGATACCTTGGTGTTGTCAAAGGTCGTGGTGCTGACTGCGCTCTCGGTGTTTAGAACCGGGTTGCGCTTCTCGATGATCTTGGTCGTCTCTGTCAGCAGGCCCACGCGTAGGCTGACATCGACCGGTGACAGCTGACCGGCGTTGACCACAATGCCGCGCTGCTCAATCGGGCTAAAGCCTTCGATGCGCGTCGTCAGTTCGTAGACGCCTGGCGGCAGGTTCTGGAAGACGTAGCTGCCGTCATCCGCTGTGGTGGCTTTTTGGCTGCCGCCGATAAGCTGCTTGCTGCGCACAACCAGCTCGACCCCAGCTAGGCCGTCTTTGGTTCCTTCGACCTGCACCACGCCGCCGATGCGACCGGTCACTTCACCGATGGCCCAAGCCCGACTAGGCGTCAGCAGCGCCGTGGCAGACAAAAGCCCCGTCGAGGTCAACAGCACGAAAGCGGCACAACGCCGCCTCTTTTGATTTATGCGCATCGCGTCTCCGTCCTTGTTCGGCCTGGGCTGTCGCATCGGCTGTTAGCGCTTACCTGCCGCAAGTGCCAGGCAGTGGACGTACACCTCAGGAGCAGAAACCTGCGCATCCGGCGTCGCCATAAGCTCCGCCACCGTACACAGGGGACGAGGCGCAATGCTGTCGCTCTCTTTGCGCGCGCACGAGACTTTGCTGGGGTCGTAGTAACGCACCCGACAAACCGGAGAAAAGCCCTGCTGACCTGGAGCCACGGCAAAAATCGCAATGGCGTCGGCAGAGCGCGTCTTGGTCATGTCCGCTGGGTCCTTCAGCGTCACCTTGCCATTGGGCAGCGGGTCCGCAGCATTGGCAGCCATCGGTATCGTCGCTTCGTCTTTGGAAACCCACAGCTCATTTAGGACCGGACAGATCGGCGTACGCGCTAGGCAGCGACCACTGACACACTGCTCCCCGGCGGCAGTATCGCAGGGCGACATCATCGAGCAGCTCTTAATGGTCGGCACAATCGCCGGGCACTTCATTGGGTCGGTGTTTACCGGAACATCCCCACCGTCGAGATAGCCGCCCAGCAACCCACGCAACCAGTGCTGCGAAGGAAACTGAAAGGTCGCATCTGGATCGCCGAAGAAACGTGGATACTTGGCCTGGCTCCCCGTCACAAACGGACAAGACACGGTAGGGTCGGTCGAGCTTCCCACGGGCACCGCGACGCTGACCATCGGCCAGTCTTTATACGTCACCGTCCCTTTACGGATCAGGTCACGCGCTGGAAAGCCAAGCGTAAAGTCGGTTGGGCCGCTCTCTGGGAAGACCTTGCTTTCCCGGCTCCAGCCTGCGCGCTCTAGCAGCGAGCGCTCGGACTTCACATCGTTGCAGCCCATGCGGTCACGCACTGAGCTCTGCAACTCGGCAGGAACCAGCAAGTGAAACGGACGGTAGGTGCTTAGCCTGGTTGGTTCCGCCGCCGCTCCCGCCAGCGCAGGCACAAAGCCCGTAGCCCAAATGGGGTACTGCACGTCCTTGCGATAGTTATCAAGACGCGGATCAAACGTCCCAATATCCGCGCGACCTTCCGGTGCATTGCAGCCCGTCAGCTGATAAACCGACGGCGGCAGAGCCTTGGTTGGATCGGCAGCGTTGGCCAAATCCAATTGCGACGCCGACAGCCCGCCTAGATAGAACCAGTTGGCGTTCTCAGTCCCACCCTGGCCGCTCCAGCCTCGGCGCGGCAGCAGACAGGCTCTGGCTGGGCTGGTTGATGAGGTCGCAAACTGCAGCGCCACATCAAAGCCGCTGGGATCAATCGTGCCCAGGTACGGGTCAGGGTCGATCAGACCACTGCAGCCGCTCACCGACAACAAGAGCCCACAACCCAAAGCAGTCAAGCGCACCTGCTTGTGCCCAAGACCAACCAACCAAGAACCAGCGCGCGATTTTTCAGACGGCATCCGCGACAACTCCATGTTTCTACCCACAAGGGTCAGCATCCGGCTGGCGCTGTGGCACAGCCGCGCAAATCACATGGGCGGCGTGTAACATGGGTAGTCCGCGCAGCACAATAAAGGAATCAAGCGGGCGGGGCTGGCGCCGCTACTGTTAGGCGCCCAAGCAAGGTGCTGCAGCAGGCGGTGGGATGCTCTACCAGCGTCGACAACCGACGCTAGATCAAGCCCAAGGACGGCTGCCGCTAGAACCTAGCTTTCAGCTGGCAGAGGAAGGGAGCTTAGCAACCAGCACACACCCAGCATCAGGGTTGCAGCCAGCGCGTAGGGCAAAAAGACGCCGCGCTCAAACAGCACACCTGCGATAAGTGGGCTTACCACGCGAGCCAGTGAGCTGAGCGACTGACCCAAACCCAGGACGCCACCCTGTGCATCGGCGGCACTGCTACGCGATAGCAGCGTCGACAGACAAGGCTGTAGCAAGCCCTGCCCGCAAGCAACCAGCAGCAGGCATGCGACCGTCAGCGTCAGCGTCGGCTGCCACGGCAGCGCCCCCAGCCCCAGCGCTACCACCACTGCGCCGATCATGGCCAGCCGCCGCTCACCCAGCAGCTTGGCCAGCTTGCCGACCAGACCGCCTTGCACAATCGCAATCACGATCCCCAGCACCCCAAAGGTGCGCCCAAGCTGCTGCTGGTTCAGGCCGAACTTGCGAAAGCCCAGCAGCGAAAATGTCGTCTCCATCGCCACGAACGCAAACATGGTCAGAAAGCCGGCGCTCAGGACTTGACCCACCACAGGCTGACCCAGCGCGGCGCGCAGCCGTGCAAAAGAGAAACCGGTACGCATACGCAGGCGCGCTTGGCCACGAAGCTCTGGCGGCAGCGACTCACGCAGCAGCACCAGCGCCAGCACGAAGTTCAAAAACGCCAGCCCCGCTGAGACAAAAGCGGCAGTGCCAAAGCCAAACCGCGATAGCTCGGCACCGATCCACGGACCAAACACGAAGCCCATCCCGATACTGGCCCCCACCAGGCCCATGTACTTGGTGCGCTCAGCAGGGGTCGTTACATCAGCAACATAGGCCTGCGCGGTCGCAATACTGCCCGCAAACAGCCCGGCAAAAGCTCGCGCGGCAATAAATGTGTACAGGCTGAAGGAAAGGCCGGTCGCAACAAAGGCCGCAGAGGCTCCCAGCAAGCTAATCAGAAGTACAGGCCGTCGCCCAATTCGGTCCGAGAGCCGACCCAGCAGCGGAGCGCTTACCAGCTGCGCAATCGAGAAGGCCGCAAACAGCAGGCCGATTTCCGTCGGGCGCGCACCAAAATGCAGCGCATAAAACGGCATCAGCGGCAGGATGATGCCAAACCCCAGCAGGTCTAGAAAAATGGTGAAGTAGACGATCGCTAGCGACGCTCGCGCGGGAGGGCCTTTCGCGCCAGCGGTTCCTTGATTTGACTGTTCGCTCTGCGTCTCCACCACCGTTGCGGCTCCTCTGTCTGTCTAGCGGCTGGACAGACCTCTAAGGGGGATGCTGCAGCAGGGTACTCTGCCCCGGGCCACAGCGGTCTACTGTTTTATCGCGAGTACTCTCAGCTGTGCCTGCGAGACCGAACAGTATGGCGGTACTGGCGACTGAGGCTCAGCTGCTCTAAGACTTTTATTGACAGTTTTGTTAATTATCTGCGACCAAACCAGCCCCAGGTTGCAGGCCGTGGGTCTTAGATGCAGACCAAAGA
>JAGNNG010000205.1 GCA_017990795.1 Deltaproteobacteria bacterium | reverse complement strand
GTCTGTCGCAGCTCATCGTGATCGGCTCAGGTCGTGGCATGCACGAAGTGGAGACGGCGCTGCACTACGCGCGCAGCCACAGCCACTTGTACGCGGCGATTGGCGTGCATCCGCACGACGCCTGCGCAATCGAGGCCCCCGAGTGTCTGGCACCGCTGCCGCCACAGCCTTCGTTGCCATCGCTGCCGCCACAAGAGGTGCTGGTCGGCGAGCCGCTGTGGGCGCGCATTGCTCAGCTGGCCGAGGTGGAGCCGCGTGTGGTGGCGATTGGGGAGACGGGCCTTGACTATCACTATCAGCACTCGACGCCGGGTCAGCAGCAGGCGCTGCTACGGCGATTTGTGCGGCTGTCGCAAAAGCTACGTAAGCCGCTGTCGCTGCACATTCGTGACGCGCACGGCGAAGCGCAGCGCATCCTGGCTGAAGAAGGCGGCTCCCCTTGCGGCGGCGTCGTCCACTGCTTTACCGGCGGACTGGCAGAGGCGCGCACTTGGCTAGACCTGGGCTTTTATATCTCTCTGTCGGGGATCGTGACGTTTAAGAGCGCGGCGGCGATTCAGGAAGCGGCGCGCTTTGTGCCCGCAGAGCGGCTGCTGCTGGAGACCGACTGTCCGTACCTGGCTCCGGTGCCGCTGCGAGGCAAGCGCAACGAGCCCGCCTACCTTGTGCATACGGCGGCGCTGGTGGCCAAGCTGCGCGGTGTCGCACTGGCGCAGCTTCAGGCAGAGACGACCCAGGCCGCGCAGCGCTTGTTTGGACTGGGCACTAGCTAGAGCCCAGCATTTAGCCTTGCAGCCGCGCACCAGCGCTGTTGACCGGATTGGTTCAGATTTGGGCGAATTGGGCAGCTTCCTGCCAAATTGGGCCGTTTTGGGGCCGGCAGCCTTTGCTTGACCAAAAAAGCCAGTCAGGATAGATATTTGCGCTCTCACAAGGGCTGGCAGTTGTGGTGTAGTGCTGCTGCCAAAGTTTGTCGCCTTTGGTCGTTCTTTGAGTTTCGCTTTGAAGTATTCACCAGCTGATCGTGATGACTTGGCAGTCGCCAGGCAACGTGTCCCGGCAGCCACCGGGCAACCGACCGATCACCGGAGCTGACTTCTGGTCACTCCGCTCAAAAACCCAAGCAGTACGCAGGAGCTTTTCGGAAATGGCGTTAAATCGTACCGGCCTTGTTGGCAAAAAAATTGGCATGACCCAGCTGTTCACCAGCGAAGGCATGCGGCTCGGCGTGACCATCGTTCACGCTGGCAAGTGTGTTGTTCTCGGCAAGCGCACGCCTGAGAAAGATGGTTACTCGGCAGTGCGTATCGGCTACGGCGAGAAGCCCGTGCGTCTGGCCAACAAGCCAGAGCTTGGACTTACCACCAAGCTGAATGTCGCCCCCCAGCGCTTCATCCGCGAGTTCCGCCTCGAGCCAGCCCAGGTTGCTGAGTTTGAGATCGGCGCTACGGTTCCACTGTCCAAGGTCTTTAAGCCCGGCACCTTCGTCGATGTGATCGGCACCAGCAAAGGTAAGGGCTTCCAGGGCGTTATCAAGCGTCACCACATGGGCGCTTCCCGTAACACCCACGGCTCGCACGAGTTCTTCCGCCACGGTGGTTCGATCGGCTGTCGTATGACTCCCGGTCGCGTTCACAAGGGCAAGCGCATGACGGGTCACATGGGTGACGATCGCACCACCGTCGAGAACGTCGCTCTGCTCGAGGTTCGTGACGACGAGGGCTTGTTGATTCTGCGTGGCTCGGTGCCGGGTGGTAGCAACGGCATGGTCATCGTCAAGAATGCGAACAAGCGCCGTGGCGCAGTCCGCATCTCGATGGAAGGTGAGGAGCAGACCAAGAAGAAGGCCGCTGCCGGCAAGAAGCCAGCCGCCAAGAAGAAGTAGCTTTCACTTTCGGCCCATGCGCGACTGTCGCCCTGACAGCCTCGTGCATGGGCTGAGTTATTTTTGCCTGTTAAAAGCGCAAGCTGCTGATGCTTGGCCGTCTCAACAAATGGCGCAAGCTGCTGGCTGAAATGCAGGCTTTTCCGTCGCTATCGACTGCTGGGTCGCGTTATCTAGCAGATATCTTCTTTCCCCCAACTTGCTCACCGGTGGCAGTCGCCGCGAAGGTTCTCTCGATGGGCTCTGCAGGTACGCTCCGATTCCGCGAAGGCCGGCACGACACGTTTTATCAGCGCGCCAAGAAGGAAAACTTCGCCGCTCGCTCGGTTTACAAGCTGCAAGAGATCGACCAGCGCTTTGGTCTGTTTCGCACCGGGCAGCGAGTGCTCGATCTGGGCTGTCGCCCAGGCTCGTGGCTGCAGTACGCCAGTCAGAAGACGGGCGGAAAGTCGCCGCTGGTGGGCATTGATCGGGAGGCGCTCGCAGTGACGATTCCCAATGCGCGCATCTTGATTGGCGATGTCTTTGCTACCGACCCCGCCACCTTTCGCGGCGACCTACCCGGCTTTGAGGTGGTGATGTCAGACATGGCGCCTGACACCACCGGCGTCCGTCACTTGGATCAAGCGCGCTCTGAGGGGCTGTTCGAGCGCGCCGTGGAGCTGGCAGAGGCCCTGCTGCTGCCGGGTGGTCACTTTGTCGGCAAGCTGTTTCAGGGCCCTGACTGGAACCGTCTGCTGCAGCGCATGAGGGGCTCGTTTGCCGAGGTCAAGACGGTGAAGCCGGACAGCTCGCGCAAAGACTCGATCGAGCAGTACGTGGTGGGTCTGCGCTTCAAAGGCGCGCTAAGCAGTCGCGTATCCCCTTAACCAACGAAGCCACCACAGGAGCGGCTGCTGATGCGGACTGTTTTTATGGGCTCTCCAGAGTTTGCGGTGCCATGCTTGCTGGCGCTGCATCAGGCCACGCAGGTCATCGCGGTGGTGTCGCAGCCCGATAAGCCGTCGGGACGAGGGCTGCAGCTGCTACCTCCAGCGGTCAAGGTCAAGGCGCTAGAGCTGGGGTTACCAGTGCTGCAGCCGACGGCGCTACGCCCCGCCAAGTCAAACTTCGTAGAAGAGCTACGCGCGCTGGCACCTGAGCTGGTGGTGGTCGTGGCCTACGGAAAGCTGCTGCCACCGGAAGTGTTGGCGGTGCCGCGCTGGGGCTGCTGGAACGTGCACGGCTCCCTGCTGCCGAAGTATCGCGGCGCGGCTCCGATTCAGTGGGCGCTGATTCGCAATGAGCCCGTGACCGGCGTGACGCTGATGCAGATGGACGTGGGGATGGACACGGGGCCGATGCTGCTCAAGGCCGAGCTGCCGATTACGGCTACCGATACGGCTGGGCGGATGCATGACACGCTGAGCACGCTGGGGGCGCAGCTGCTTGCGACCGGGCTCTCGCAGCTGCTGGCAGGGACGCCACCCTCACCGCAGCAGCAGGATGAGGCGCAGGCGACCAAAGCGCCGATGCTCGACAAGGAACATGGTCGTGCCGACTTTACGCGCAGTGCAGCGGCCTTGTGTGCGCAGCTGCGTGGCGTCGATCCGTGGCCAGGAGGCTTTACCACTTTGCCACAGGTAGGTACTGCCGAGCCGCTGGTGCTAAAGCTGTTTGGTGCCAAGCCCTGCTCGGGTCAGGGGCAGCCCGGCGAAGTGTTAGGTCTAGAGCGTGATGGTTTGCTGGTGGCTTGCGGCGACGGTGCAGTGGCAATTGGTGAGCTACAGCTACCCGGACGCAAGCGGCTGACCGCACAGGCGGTGCTTGCAGGCTTTAAGCTGCCGCGTGGGACGATACTAGGGGCGGGATTGAGAAACGCGCTGCTCGACGGCTAACCAGCTGGCACCCTGGGGTGCCAAGCTGGGTTCCACATGAGAGAGGCTCGCCTTCGTCGGTGCTACTAGCCAAGCCCCATAGCTTCTAGCTGCGCATCCGACAGGCCGAAGAAGTGTCCCGCCTCGTGAATCAGCGTGATCTGGATTTCTTCCTGCATGTCTTCATGGCTGAAGCTGTTGCGCTCTAGGTTGCGCTGGAACAAAAAGATTGTGTCCAGGTGCGGCGCGCCACCGATGGAAGGCTTATCGCCATGAGGTACGCCCGCAAATAGCCCCAGGATGCGTGGGTCCTGTCCGCCGCTTACCATCTCCTCGGACGGATAGTCAGTGGCGATGATTGGCACGTTGGCGAGCAGCTTGCGCATGGCGTCGGGCAGCTCATCCAAGGCGTCACTGCACAGGGCCGAAAATTCCTTTTCGGGCATCGTCCAGGGAGGTGCCTCTTCAGCAAGGTCGGCTGTGCGGACTTTTTGGAAGTACTCGACTTGCTTGGCTTTGTTGCCAAGCTCGCCGGCGCATAGGCCCAAGCCATGAACTGCATCGGTGTTCTCGGGCTCTAGGTGCAGGGCGCGCTGGAAGTGTTCCTGCGCTTCCTGGGCGTGGTCGAGGTTCAGCAGCAGTCGTGCTGCCCGCAGGTGGTAGCTGGGCTCCGACAGAGGAATGTCTGGCAGCTCGCGCAGCGACTTGTGAGCCGCTTCGACCTCGCCCAGCGTCATCTCCGCTTCGGCCTTGAGCAGAAGCGCATCGACGTATTCGTCTTCCTCCTCAGCAAGATCGAGTGCTCGCTCGGCCAGCTCCAGCGCCCGCTCGCAGTCGTCCAGTTCCCAGATACACAGCTCGGCAGCGCAGATGATCGGCTCGACGTAGTCGGGATCGATCTCCATCGCTTGCTCATAGTGGGCGAGCGCCTGCTCCGGGTCGCCCATCATGCCGTCCACCATTCCCAGCA
>JAGNNG010000203.1 GCA_017990795.1 Deltaproteobacteria bacterium | reverse complement strand
TGGATGTCTCGCCGGACAACACGACGGCAATCGAGGCCTTGGCGCGACTGTCGCAGGGCTCAGAGTCGTATGTGGATGCGGTGCAGCTGCTGCTCAAGCGTGCTCACCTGACCGACGACAAAGCCGCAAAAGTCGCGCTGTACAATGAGGCCGCGCGACTGTGCGCGACCAAGATGGACGACGAGAAAGCTGCAGAAGAACACTACGTTCGCGCACTTGAGATCGATCCCGTGCACGTCGGTACCATCGCCGCTCTGGCTGACATGTACCAGAAGCGCGGCGAGCGTCTACGCGCAGCCAAGCTGTATCGCGAGGCAGAGCAGAACTCGTCCAATCGACTGGACAAGATTCGCTACCTTACCGAGGCTGCCAAGCAGCATGTGGCGCTGGAGGAAATGGATCGCGCGCTGGAGCTTCTGCGTGCCGCGCTGAATATTGACCCGGAAGCAGTAGAAGCAGCGACGCAAGCGGTCGAGCTGTACTGGCATGAAGGTCGTCTTGAGGACGCAATGCCTCTGCTCGAGATGCTGGCGCGCAAAGATGCCGCCAAAGAGGTGCAAGTAGTACGGCTGTGCCGACTTGGACAGGCCGCACTAAAGGTCAGCTATCGCGACAAAGCGCTGAAGGCGTATACCCGCGCCGTCGAGCTAATCCCAACCGACCTGCAGGCGCTGCGTGGACAAATTCCGCTGCTATTTGAAGCCGGTCAGTTCGTCGACGCCAAGCACGGCTGCGAGACCGCACTACGCGAGCACCGCGAGCTACTGGGAGCGAAGGAGCAGGCCGAGCTGCTTAGCCTGCTGGGGGCAAGTGAGCATCGCTTGAGCCACGACGAAGCGGCCCAGTCCGCGCTACGTCAAGCGCTAGAGCTAGACCCACTGCACCGTCAGAGCTTGCGGACGCTGCGACAGATCGAGACGCTGGACCCGGCGCAGAAGCTCAGCTGCCGACAAGCGCTGCTCAAGTCGCTCCAGTCGCCGGAAGCCATGGCCGAGAGCGGATCCCAGGAAGAACGGCTCAAGCTACTGACGGAGATCGGGGATTTGTATGCCGGGGTGCTGTCTGACCCGCAGGCGGCGCTGGCAAGCTATGCCCAAGGGCTGGAGCTTCAGCCAAACTCACCGACGCTGATGCACAAGCAGTTTGAGGTCGTCTGCGCCCAAGGTCAGTGGAAGGAAGCGGTGCCCATCCTCGACAAGCTGTTTGCGGTCGAGAAGAGCACGATGCGCAAGGCGCGCTTTAAGCAGACTGCGGCGCTCATCTGTCGCGATCAGCTGCAGGATCTGCCGCAGGCGCTACAGTATTTCCACGCGGCCCTCGACGAGGACGCAACCCTCACCAAGTGCATGGATGCCATCGTGGACCTGGCGACCAAGCTGGACTCCCCACGAGAGCAAGTGAAAGCCTACCAGCGCAAGATCAAGCTGATGGGCCCCGATACGGGCGACACGCCGAAGCTACGCGCCGAGCGACTGCGCCTGTGGACCGAGATTGCACGTCTGTGCATTCAGCGACTAGGCGATCTACAGACGGGCATGGCGGCCTTCGAAGTCACGGTAGCCCTGGATCCGCAGAACCAGGATCGACTACGGCAACTGGCCGCCATCTATGCCACTGCGGGCGGCGACAAGCTGGACAAGGCGATCGCCCAGCACCACACCATCCTGGGCCGCAACAAGGCCGCGCTGGAGAGCTATCTGGCGCTCAAGGACCTGTATGCGCAGACCGGGCAGCGCGACAAATCGGCGGCGGTGGCCTATGCGCTGCACATCCTGCGTCGCTCGACGCCAGAGGATATGCAGCTCATCGAGGAGATGAAGGCGCGTCAGCTGACGCCGGCCAAGCGCCCTCTTTCCAAAGAGCTGTGGCGCCTGCTGACCCATCCCGAAGAGGACACGCGGCTGGGTGGACTGTTCCAGCTGCTGTGGCCGCTCACGCAGGCAGCCCAGGCCAAGTCGTGGACTGCGCTGGGACTGGACCGTAAGTCTCAGGTAGAGACGAGCTCGACCCAGTTTTTCGCCAAGGCGCTGCGCTACGGTATCGAGATGATGGACGCCCCCGCACCGGCGCTGTTCCCAAGGCCCGAGGCGGAGGACATGGTGGAGATTCCTTTCCGCATCAACGTGGCCCTGGACCGTGGAGCAGGCGCGACAGCACCGACGGTATGCGTCGAGCTAGGTGCGCCGCTTCTAAACCCACGTCGCCCAGAGCGCGAGGTCATGTACGAGATCGGACGTCTGGCAGCCCTGCTCCGCCCTGAGCGCGCAATCCGAGCGCTCTATCCGACCGAGGCACAGCTAGGTGTGGTCATTGATGCGGTCACGCTGCTCGGGACCGATGCCACGCACCCGGTGGGAAAAGTGGGCGAGATGGCGACAGGCTTTTTACGCTCGCTAGCCGCACCGACGCTGGAGCAAGTCCGGCGTATTGGTCGCAGCCTGCATGCGGACAAGCTCTCCGGGGAAGCGATGGCGGCAACTTGGCTGGGCGCATCGGACCTGACTGCAGTTCGCGCAGGCCTAGTGCTGTGTGCCGACCTAGAGACTGCCGCGCTGCAACTGGCAACCGATCCGCCGGGAATCACGCCGCTGTCGCCACGGCAGCGCCTGCTGGAGCTTATCCACTTCACCGTGACCGAAGAGTACTTCTCGCTGCGCCAGCATCTGGGGCTGTAGTTACCAGCGGCGGATTCGGAGCCATACCTCAGGCCGAATTCGCCGCTGTCGCCCCTGACCCGCCCTGCCCTGTTCTGCGACCCAGGCCTCCCCAACCAGGAATTATTGAATCGGCTGCGCGACCGCCGTTGGCGTCACAATGCCCCGGCTGAGCTTTACCGAAAAGTCGGTCTGGCAGCGCGGCAAATTGGCCTCACAGCCACTGCGATCGGTCTGGATCTCCGTCACTATCAGCGACGCGGTATCCGCTCCCGTGATCTGCAGTGCTGCCTCGCGATGGGCGGCAAACTGACAGTTGCGCTGGGTGTTAAACGAAAAGCTCTGCAGCACGCCGACGTTACAGCGCACAAAGCCTTTGACCAGCCACCCGCTCTGCGAGTCAAACAGCCGTACACCGGTGTTTCCTTGCGCCGGACTGAGGCCGCCTTGGCTCGCTTGGTTGCCGATGACCAGCGCCCGTGTCCCACGCAGCGCCGCAGGCCGCAGCAGACAGCCATCAGAGCCCTGCACAGAAGCCTCGATCACCGTGTAGTCACCTGGGGTCAGCGGAAAAGTCGTCAGCTCCGTCGGACAGGCACCGTTGGGGAGGTTGGACTGAATCTGCGCCTCAGGCTCCCCGCAGGCAGCAATGACCAGCGCCAGTGGCCCCCCAAGCCGCCCGACCCATTGCCCCATCGCTGCCCGTCGCGTCTGTCTCTGACTCGTTGCCATCTGTGAGTTCTCCAGCATTTGCCCGTTTGGTCGGCCTGCGGACATGACTGCTCGTCGGTGCGCCCGACAGATACCGACAGTCCAAGTCGCACCATACCGCAACTGCGACGGACTGGAGTGCTCTGGACAAGGTTTCTGCAAACCGCTACTCAGTCGATATGAAAAGAAAAATTCATCAGACCAACGGCGTACGACCTCAGGACTGGCCAGCGCGGCTGCTCGGACTGGCGCTACTCGGGCTTGGGCTTGTGGGCTGTGGTCGCCCGATGCCGATCCAGCGCGAGTGGGTGCTAAACGAAGTATCGACCCACTATCGAGAGTTCTTTCCGCTCAGCGCTGGCGAGCAGCAGAATCCTCAGCATGAGGTCGGGCTGCTCCAGCCGCGATTTGGTATCCCCGTCGTCGTCCGCCGAGGCACCGACTTCACCGTCGAAATCCTGGAGCGCGGTGGTCCCCAGCAGCTGCAGGCGGCGCTGATCTCGCCCCAGGCCAGCGAACAGTCTGCAGAGCAGTGTCTGGCGGGAGCTGAAATCGCAGGCTGTCAGCAGCTGAAGCTGGAACTTACTCAACGAGAGCCAACCGCTGCGGGGATCTTCGTCGCCAGCTACCGAGCCAGCCCGCTTGGCCTCACCTCACAGGCAATGGGAGGCTTCGATCTGCTGGTTCGCTCTGGAGCAGGCCCGGTGTCCCGCGCGCCCAAGTCGGTGTGGCTACGCGAAGAGGACCCGGACGGACTCAGCGAGCTACGGGTCGCCCACCTCTCGGACCTGCATGTCGGCAAGGGCGGTCGCAAAGCCCCACTGCTTTTGTCTCACGTGCAAGAGATGGTGGCCGAGATCAATCGCCACGCCCCCGACCTGGTGGTCGTCACCGGAGACCTGGTCCATCGCGGACAAAATCCGACCCTGGCCCCCGTCGCCCAATCGCTGCTGCTGCAGCTAAATGCTCCGACGTTGGTCGTCCTGGGCAATCACGATATCGAGTGGCAACCCATCGGCGCCGCGATCAAGAAATACGGGGCCGGCTGGATAAACTTTGCGCGCTCGTTTCACCCATTTCTGCACTTTCGGGTGCAGCTCGGCGGCTACGACTTTGTCGGCTTTGACAGTGGCCCCGGCGAGCGCACGGCCCGCATCCTGACCCGGGGCCTATCCCCGCAAAATGTCGCGACACTCAAAGAGGATCTGGTCAATGCCCGCACACAAGGTCGTCGAGGCGTAGTGCTGTTTAGCCACGCACCATCACGGGCGGCGACGTTTACCAGCATCAGACCACTGGGCGCAGGCTTTTTTGGCCGCATGCGCCAGGGCCGCGCCGCATTCGAGCAGCTG
>JAGNNG010000204.1 GCA_017990795.1 Deltaproteobacteria bacterium | reverse complement strand
AGATAGCCGCCGGTCAGCCCCTTGGCCAGGCACAGCAGATCGGGAACTACGCCTTCATGCTCGCAGGCAAACATGCGGCCCGTGCGGCCAAAGCCGGTCGCCACCTCGTCGGCGATCAGCAGCACGCCGTACTGATCACACAGCTGTCGAGCGCGCCGCAAAAGACCCGGTGGGTGCAGCAGCATGCCCGCCGCGCCTTGCACCAGCGGCTCTAGCACCAGGGCGCACAGCGTCGGTCCGTGTAGCGCAAAGGCTTGCTCAAGCGCAGAAATGGTGGGCGCCGTGCGCTCGCAGTGAAACAGCAGCGGCGAGAAGATCTGATGAAACAGATCGATGCCACCGACGGAGACTGCGCCCAAAGTGTCGCCGTGATAGGCCTCGGTCAGCGCCAAAAAGCGCGTGCGTTTGGGCTGCTCAGCTGCGCCTGCTGCCGTCGCTGCTGCGGCTCCCAGCTGGTGATACTGAAACGCCATCTTCAGCGCAATCTCGACCGCCGTGCTGCCCGAGTCCGAGTAAAATACATGCGCCAGCGCCTCCGGCCCGCCGCCTAGCTGTCGCTGCGCCAGCTGCACCAGTCGCTCGGCCAAAAGAATCGCCGGCGGATGCGACAGCCCCAGCAGCGTCGAGTGCGCAAGCTGCGACAGCTGCGCCCGCACCGCTTCATCCAGCGCCGGATGCCCATGCCCATGCACATTGGCCCACAGCGACGAGACGCCATCTAAATAGCGACGGCCCTCCTCGTCGATTAGATAGGCCCCCTGCCCGCGCGTAATCACCAGCGGCTGCCACTGCGCCATCTGCGTAAATGGGTGCCAAACATAGCGCTGATCGCGCGCCTGCAGCTCGCTTAGCCCCGTCGGTAGCGCGCTGATCTGGTGCTCGATAACGGCCCCGCTGGCTGCGGCCTGCTCAGACGCCAAAAGCGCAGATGAGTTACGATCGTGATGGCCCGCTGGCTGCTGTTCTGTCGGCATCTGCTTGCTACGCACCCGTCCCAGTTCAAGTTCAAGTTGATGAGCTGGCATCGGTCGCGGCCTTTCTATCAGCCTTGGCCACTGCCTCTGTGTACGACGATGCGCACATTCACCACAGCCAAGGCGCGCCTGGCAAGAGCGATTTTGCAAGCAGCGCCAGCGCCGCTAAAACGCCGCCAAATCGCCTGCAAACTCGCGCCAGCCAGTGCCTACGTCCAGATGCTGCTCGGTGGTTTTAGGCAACGGATTTGCGGCTGTGCCGATACCTGAAATGAAGTAAACTGTTTATGACGCGAGAAGTCGATGTCGAAGCATAACGACCCCCCACAGAGCGATGCACCGGCGGAACCCACGTTTCGCTTGGACCAAGAGATCGCTCGCAAGTACGACGCCTCGCAGCTGTCCAAGCTGATCATGCGCGACGCTGGGCGCGGTGAAGCCCTGGACCTGCACACCCGAGGACAGATGGAGCGCCGCCTCGGTGGCGACTTTAGTCAGGTGCGTCTGTTCCGCGGTCCTCTCGCTGAGGAAGTTACCGCCCGCTACCGCGCCGATGCAGTTACCGTCGGTGGCACCGAGATGATTCTGGTCCGCGAGGGCTGGCGCTCGAACTTTCAGACGGCGGCTGGTCAGGCCCTGCTCGCGCACGAGCTGACCCACATCGGGCAGCAGCAGCGCGGCCTGCACTTTGCGCATACTCACGGCGGCCACGACGCTGGGCACGAAGCGCTGGAAGAAGAAGCCGAAGCCGTCGAGGCCGCGACGCTGGCCGATCACCAAGGTCAGAGCATGGCCCACGAGAGCGAAGCCCGTCGCACGATGGCCGAGCGCAACATCTGGGACGAGGTGCGCCTCAAGGTCAAAGAGATGAAGGAAAAGGGCGAGGACAACGACGACGAGCGCGGCAATCAAAACCAGGGCAGCGGCTGGGGCCAAAACCGCGGGTAGCGACTGATTCGCATGGTCGACAACCCAGTAGCAGCGACGCGCGTCTGACGCAGCACCGACAAGGCAAGGGGACTCATGGCAGAGGTTGTCGAGAGCAAAGAGCAAGTGCTAATCCGCTATCGTGAGCGCGATCTGCGAGGCTGCACGCTGCGCGGCATGCGCCTGCAGGGAATGTCGCTGGTCGGGGCCGACCTGACCGACGTGCGCTTTGAGTCCTGCGACCTAGACGGCATCAACCTGACCGGCGCCACGCTGACCCGCACGGTGCTGGAGCGCTGCAATATCACGCGCGGCCAGCTCTCGGGCACGGCGCTGGCGCGGGCGACTTTTACCGACTGTAATCTGACCGAAGCGGACCTGTCGCAGGCGCTGCTCGATCACGTCGAGTTTAAGCGCTGCGATATGGACAATGCGGTGCTTGACCGCGCCAGCCTGTCGTCCTGCATCCTCCAGCCCAACCGCGCCTACGGTCTGAAGCTGCGCGGCGCGATCCTGACCCGCTGCAAGTTCCAGACAGAGCAAGGCGCGCCCGAGATGACCCGCGCGCAGCTGCACAGCGCGACCCTGATCGACTGCGACTTTGGCGGCGCGTGCCTGATTCGCTCGGATCTGCGAGCTGCGCTGGTGGTCAAGACGGACCTTCAGCGGGCCCTGTTACGCGACGCGCAAGTCGAACAAACCACCCTGATTCACTGCGGAACCATGGGTGCCGAGCTACCCGCCGCGCTGGTAGCCGGCACCGCCGCCTCGCGCCCCGTAGGCTAAAAGGATGACAATGAGCGACCGCCATGATCTGAGACGCCAAATCCGCGAGATCCGCGAGGCCCTCAGTCGATTTCCGCCCGAGCAGCTGGTGGACATCTGCACCCACATCTTTCGTCAGTACGTCATGGACGGCGCCGCGCCGGCCCCGGCCACGATGCAGACGCAGGACGAGCTAGCCGGGCTGTCTTTTGCCCAGGTCATCGAGCGGCTGCAGCTGCGCCTGGACCTGCCCGAGCTACGCCAGTTTGAGATTCACGGGGGCCGCGTCGGGGTCAAAGTCGACGGTCGCGTGGTCGCCATCGACTCTCCGGACGGACGCGCAGAAGCGCTGCCAGCGATGCCAGGGATGCGCGGACCCCAGATTCAGCAGGTTCAGGTCCACCTTCAGCCCGCCGCGCCGTCGCCGCAGCCATCCCCTGCCTCGCCCGGAACTGAGTCGCGCGAGACCGTCGGGGCAGCGCCTCCAGGTGTGGCACCCGTGGGACACTCGGGATCGGCACGGCCCGACGGGACAGCCCGGCCTGCGCCCGCCCGTCCAGCAGCGACAGCGACGGCTGTAACCCCCGCCGCGCGTCCGATGGCCAGCCCCGCCGCCAGCGCTGGACCCGCTGCTGCTGCTGCTGCCGGTCGCCCTGCAGCTGCGCCGTCGCCCGCTCCAGCCAAGCCCGCCCCGCCTGAAAAGCCTGAGGCCAGCCCCGGGGGCCGCTTCAACCTGCTGGAGATCGACTGATGAGCGCCCTGGTTGCCCGTCGCTACTACACGCGCGGCCTCGACGAGCTGCGGAAAAACGAAGTCGACGACGCGCTGCAAGACCTGCAGGCCGCGGTGCAGCTAATCCCGTCGTATTACGAGGCGCGGATTGCCTACGCCTCGGCGCTGCTGCGGATAAAAGATGCGCCCCGCGCGGCCCAGACCCTGCGCGCCGGTCTGCACTACGCAGCCACCGGTCCAGCGCGGGCGGCCCTGCTGCGTGCCCTGGGTGATGCGCTGGTGTCCGCTGGCGACTTCCCAGGTGCCGAGCAGGCCTTTACCGAGAGCACTGCCACCAGCGCCGGAGACAGCGCCGACCTGCACGACCGCCTGGCCCGCCTGCGCGCCCGCACGGGCCGCTTTGAAGAGGCGTTTACCGAGCTTCTCGCCGCCGCCCGCCTCACCAAGACCTCGTAGGAACGCCAAAGCCCGCGCTGGCCCTAAAGACCTTGCGCGGCTGCCGACCTGCCTTGCCAGCCACTAGCGGCTCTGCGACACTACGCAGCAATTGGAGCGAAGTAGCCCGCGCACCGGTATCCGCGCTAAAAACCCTACTGGTGCTTGCAAAGTCCCGCTCTAGCCCCTACTTCCCAGGAGAACGCGCCCGATGTCTGCCGGTATTTTTCAGTCTGTGTCTGCCTCTCTGTCCCGCTTGCCCAAGCTGATGCTACTGCCAGTGCTGCTGCCTACGCTGCTAGGTGCGGGCTGTGCCAAAGACCCGTGCCTGGTCGCCGATGCCCCGGTCGCGGTGCTGTGTAAGTGCCCGCCGCGCGACAATGAGCTGCTGGCCCGCCTGACGCAGACCGACCTGCCGTATCCGGTGCGCAAGGTCATCATTCAGTGCGCCGATGCCATCCACAAGTCGGACGCGCACAACGTCGTGACCAAGCAGGCGCTCAAAGAGTGCGTGAGCGCCGATGCCTCGCTCGATGCGCCGACCAAGCAGGCGCTGGCTGAGACCATCAACTACTCAAACCTCAAAGAGCAGAAGGACCTGGACAGCTATCACGCGCAGTGTCTAACCGGCCCCGGAGCCAGCACGGCTGCGCCGCCCGCTGCGGCTGATACGGCTCCCGTGGCTCCGGTCGAGGGCTCGCCCGCTCCGGCTGCAGCTGCCGCGCCAGCGCCCGCTCCGACTCCGACCGCCGCTCCCGCTCCTGCTCCCGCGCCCATCAAGTAGTCTCTGCTTCTCTGCTCGCACCGCTCTGTGTAGCGCCTCCCCGCAAGCGGCTCTCGTCGCTCAGTGCTATGCTGTACGGGGGGGCCATCATGTCACACCC
>JAGNNG010000202.1 GCA_017990795.1 Deltaproteobacteria bacterium | reverse complement strand
GGCAGCTAGGGCCTACTTCCCAATGGTCTTTGACGAGGCGCGCGGCGTAGTGGTGCTGTTTGGCGGTGAGACGCCCGGCCAAGATCCGCTCGCCGACACCTGGGAGTGGAGCGGCACCGTCTGGCAACGCAAGTTCCCCGTCGCCTCGCCACCAGGCCGCGTCGGAGCATCCATGGTCTACGACGCGGTCCGCAAGGTCACGCTGCTGTTTGGCGGGGTCAATGGCACCCAGGGCTTGATCTCGGACGTGTGGGCCTGGGACGGCACGACCTGGAAACAGCTCAGCTAGTTTTTGACCACTTATCGACGAGGGATGTCAGCCTGCTCTGGCATCCCTCACGAAAAATCCGGCCAGTCTTCGTACAGCAGCACCGCAAACAGCAGCGACTCTCTTGAGGTGATCCGAAAGGAGTGCCGACTGCCTGCCTCCATCCGCAGCACGTCGCCGGGATAGCACGCCTGACCCGATTCACAGTCCTGCAGCGAGCCCGCCAAGATCAGGCTAATTTCCGCACCGGCGTGACGGTGAACAGGAAACGTACTGCCTGGGTCGCAGCGCACCAGACCGGCGTGGGTTCCAACCAGCGCTTCGCCCGCCTGAAAGTGCAGCAGCGATGCTGGCCCAGTTTCGGTCCAGCTGCTTTTTTGCGCGCTCTGCTGCAAGAGGGCCCGCGTCCGCTCCTCGGTTAGCTGAAACAGCTGCCCCAGTCGAGACACAAACCCCGGAAACGGCAGCGACTGAGTCAAGCCCTGCGTCGCCGCTAACAGGTTGGTACGCAGCGTTGCCGGCGGACACACGGGCTCGCACTGCGTAGCCACATCGACCAGCGCGTCTTCCAATATCCCCGTCCGCTTCTGGCAACGCGCGCAGCGGTGCAGATGACTCTCGACCTCGCGGAGCTTTTGGCTGGGCAGCGTGCCCAGAGCCAGCTCGGTCAGGAGCGGTTGAATTCTACGACACGGCGACGTCATCACCGAGGCTCCCGATCTTGCAGAACATCCATCACCCGCCGCAGTTTAAGCAAAAGTCGGCGCAAGCGCGACTTGACAGTACCCAAAGGAATCGCCAATGCGCTGGCAACTTCAGACAAAGAGCGGCCTTGAAAATAGGCCAGCTCAAGCAGCTGCTGGTCGGCGACCGGCAGCGCTAGCACCGCATGCTGCATCGCTAGACCGCCCAGCTCCGTGGAGGGCTCGGCAATGTGCGGCAAGCGAGCTTCGTCGATGCCACCAGTCTGCAGCGAGACACTACGCGCATGACCTACCGACTTAAGCCGATCCAGCGCTCGGCTGCGTAGACGCATAATCAGCCACCGCCGGACCGAGCCACGCGCCGGATCGTAGGTGTGCGCTTGCTGCCAGACCTCCAAAAACACGTCATGCACCAGGTCTTCGGAGTCGGTCCGGCTGCGCAAGATCCGCTGCGCAAGCCCCAGCAGCACCGCCGCATAGAGGTCATACAGCCTGGCCAGCGCGTCGGTGTCGCCCTCCGCCATGGCGCGGATCAGCTGCGGCTCAGCGCTGCTATCTACAGCGGACGCGGCCTGAGCTGACGATGCCAGCGCAGACACAGAAACAGGCGCCGACCCCGCCGACCCACGACCCAAGCCGCCTGCCACAATCGACGAGCGCGTCATCCCCCACACTTTCGCAAGCGCAAGTGAGCATCCCGGCCAGCCGTTGCGGTGTTCACGGACTGATCATTCATTTTCGGAGCGACAGGGTCAATAATGGCGAAACAACTGCAAGACAAGGATGCTGATGCGTATGGGATTCTCGCTTACTCAGGTTGTTAACAGGGGCATCTGCCTACCCTCAATCGCGCACTTCTTGCACCGCTTGCTGGAATCGCATCCATCTAGACGGCTCGGACAGCTGGTCACGCCAGTGCGCTGCGGACTGCTGCTAGCGACCTTGGGTATCGCTTTGCCAGCTATTCAGGCCGGTGCAGTGACGCCCGCGACGGTAAAGAAGCACGCCGCGGCCTCCAAGACGACACCAAAGTCGACGCCACAGCCACGAAGCGCGGCAGCGGACTACAACCCGAATGTGCTACTGCGCACCCAGGACGACCGGCCTGTCCATTTTTACGACGACATCATCAAGGGCAAGGTGGTGCTCATCAACTTCATGTTCACCACCTGCACCAGCATCTGCCCGCCGATGACCGCCAACCTGTTCAAGGTGCAAGAGCTGCTCAAAGCCGAGCTAGGCAAGCAAGTCCACATGGTCTCGATCAGCGTCGATCCAGAGACCGACACCCCGGCGGTGCTCAAAGAGTACGCACAGCGCTTCTCGGCGCGGCCTGGCTGGTTCTTTTTGACCGGAGCCAAAGCCGACATCGAAGCCGTGGTGGCCAAGATGGGCGACACCAGCCGCGACAAGCTGAAGCACTCGGGCATGCTGCTGATTGGCAACGACCCAGCCAAGCAGTGGCAAAAAGGCTTCGCCATGGCCCCGCCCGAGGAGATCGTCGCCACCGTCAAGCGCATGCTGGAAAAGCCCGCGGCGCCCCCCGAGCCACCTCCGATCCCGCCACCTCCGCCGCCGACCTAGTTTGTTCCCAGCTACAAACGACCCAGGACCTTGCGACGCTTGAGGATGGAAACTAGTTCAGCAGGCGACGCGGCAAGCGAAGGCTGCCTGGCTCATCGTCGTGTTCTGTTTCGCGGTCCCGGTCCTGCTCGGCTGCTGCTTCACTGGTGCTGCGGCCCAGGCCCTCTGTGGCTTCATCCTCGTCCTGAGGGTCGCCCAGGAGGCTTGGTTTTTCGTCGCTGAGACGCCGATCGCTAAGATCCATCAGCAAGTCTTCGTCTAGCTCTTCTAGCTCACCATGGATAGCACTGGACGCAATCGGTCCGGCATGGTGATGCAGCAGCAGCCACTCGCCACCCTCGCGGATAAAGAGGTTTGTGGCCGATAAGCGACCGTTACTTAGGACCTCCTCGCAGACCACCAGCGCGCTGTCCCCAGTGACAAAAACCCGCGCAGCTTCACAAGTCACCGACGGCAGCGGCGACTGCTCCAGCAGTGCCTTCCAGCTGGCCATCACCTGCGCACGACCAAACAGCGGCTCCCAGCCGGGATGCACACACACCACCTCTGCTTGCCGCGCCCACAGCTCATCCATGCTCAGTAGATCGCGCTCGCGAAAGGAGGCGTAAAACGCCCGATTCTTTGCCAGGACCTCTACTTCATCGACGGACAACGCCCCAAAGCTACTGTCTTGTTGCTTCACATTGACTCCGGCTGACCCTAATCAAGCTGCACTGCGGAGGGTCAGAAGCCGCGTAGTTTACTGCAAGTGATGGCCTGCGCGACGCATTTTTCCTGTCGTTGACAGCCGCCAAAAGTCGGGAACAAATCTTCTCATGACGAGACGAAACGAGACACGTTGCCCCTCCGCTGGCTGGTTGTTTTCGTCCTCTGCTGCCGCGCTGGCAAGGGCCCTGGCAATCCGGCTTCTACCATCGCTGGGCTTGGTGCTGATTGGACTCAGTTCACCGGCCTGTACCCCCGACCGCATCGGAGAGGATTTGGAGTTCCCCGATAGCCCCATGATGCCCACGGTACCTGGCGAGAAAAAGTGCAGCAACGATCGCGACTGCGGCACCGGTAGACGCTGCATCGACTCGGTGTGCATCGCTGACTACGGCGACTGCATGACCGACGATGACTGCCAAAACGATACTTACTGCGCCTGCCCGCCCGAGGTGAAGTCCTCTGGCTGCGCGTGCATTCCTTGGGGCCGCAAGCCGCGCGGCAACCAAGACGACCTGTGCAAAGGCCAGGCGTTTTCCCCCGGCGAGTTTAAAAACCCCGTGCTCAAGTGCCAGTGGCCGCCCGGAGGCGTCGACAACGGCTACGCCAACGTCATCTCGACGCCGCTGGTGGTAGATCTGGAAAACGACGGCCAACCCGAGATCGTCTTTGCCGCAGGCTATCCCGGCCCCACGCACCTAGTCGCGATGTCCGGCAAGGACTGCAGCGTCAAGTGGGACACGACGACCGGCATCAGCTCGTGTACTCACATCGCAGCTGGTGACCTGGACGGCGACGGCAAGCTAGAGATTGTAGGTCTAGCACCCGGCACCACGGTGTTTGACTACCAAGGCAACGTCAAGGCCAGCTTGACAACGCCCTCCACTGCCGGCTGCAGCGTCGACTATCCGCCAGCTATCGCCAACCTGGACGGCGCGGGCCCGCCCGAGATCATCACCGGCACCCAAGTCGCACGCTACTCCCCGACGCCCACGCCGCACCTAGACATCGTGTGGACCGCTGGCGGCGCGACGGGCGGCACCTGGGGCATCATCTCGATCATCGAAGACCTCGACGGCGATGGCAAACCCGAGGTCATCACCGGCAACCGCGTCTTTGACGGTGTGACCGGCGCGAACAAGACCAAGCCGATCATGAACAGCCTCGGCGGCGGCTATCCGGCCATCGGCGACTTCAACGCCGACGGACACCCCGATATCGTCTTGATCTCGTCGGGCAGTGGCCAGCAGCGCGTCTCTGTCATCGACTACTTTAATAACCAGTTCATTATGCCGCCGACGGCTGCAACCAACGGCTGGGGTGGCGCACCGACGGTCGCAGACTTTGACGGCGACGGCAGACCCGAGTTTGCCACTGCCAGTTCGGTCCAGTACTACGTCTATAGTCCTGACTGCCTGGCCTCGCCCAAGCCCGCCAAGTGCCTGGGCCGCGACCCCGGCGTGCTGTGGCAGTCGGCGACGC
>JAGNNG010000201.1 GCA_017990795.1 Deltaproteobacteria bacterium | reverse complement strand
CAGCGACAGCACCGTCCACTCCCGCCGCGCCGCGGCAGCCAGCGTCAGGACTCCCAGCAGCAGCAGGGATGCAAACACGGCACCGGGATGCGCGCCCACGCTGCGGTTATCGATCAGCAGAACCAGGCCGACATAGCCGCACAGCGTAACCACCACACCACCCATCTCTGAGTGAAAGGCCACCTGCGTCGGGTCTAGCAGCAGCCAGCTACCCGGTGAGTCATTTGCGACCGGTGAAGATCGCTGCGCGCGCTGGGTTCGTAGTGCAGCCAGCACCGCCATCCCCGAGGCGAGCAGCAGTGGCACCACCAGCCCTCGCAGCAGCACATCAGTGGGCAGCAGGCTATCTTCGGGCACTCGGATCAGCGCATTTGCCAGCATCACCTGCGCCAGCACAGCCAACAGTAGACCCCCGACGCTGGCCACCCACTTTAGCTCGCCCTGACGGCTGCGCTCACGCAGCAGCACCGCCTGCGCCGCTAGCAGCACCAGCAGCAGCCACGGCGGCTGCGCCAGCCCCTGCCCCACCACCTGAAACGAGAACGCGACCAGCCCCGCCCACGAAGCCACCGCCGCCAGCGCATGCATCAGCCGGTGTCCGCTCGGAGCCGTAGGCTGTCGCCACCTGAGCAGCCGAGGACCGGAGGATAACAGCAGCGCCAGCGCCAGCAGGCTCAGACCACCGCCCCACAGGGTGCTTCTGGTCAGTCCACCGGTCGCCCAGGTACAGCCCACCAGCGCCGTCGCCACCGCGCCACACAGCGGCAGCAGCGGCTGAACCCGCAGCAGCGCCGTCGCCAGCAGCGCCGCATCCGCGACGAAGACAAAGCCAAATAGCAGCAGATAGCGCGCCGCATACTCGGGAGTACCCGCCAAATAGAACGCCAGCGCAAACGGGAACAGGCCCGCTGTGGCCCGCAGCGTCAGCGCTGCCTCAGGACCCAGCGCCGCTTTCTTGGTCAGCTTTGGCAGCGCCAGGTAGGACATGCAGAACAGCAAGCACAGCGAGATCCCCACCGGCATCTGCGCCGGCGTCATCACTCGCAGCGACCACGCCGCCAGCGCCGCCAGCGTCGTCAGCAGCGCGGGCATGCCCACGCCGGGCACATCACGCTGGGCCAGCCACAGCAGCGCACCATTTAGGCCCACCACCGCGCCAAAGATCAGCGGCCACCGCGCGCCGTAGGTCGGAATGCTACAGAGCACGCACGACAGCAGCAGCGGAAACAGACCCCCCAGGCCTGCCGCTTGGCGAATCGGCGCCGGTGCCACCTCGGTATTGGTCAGACGCCGAGTAAGCGCCGGCAGCGCGATATACCCAAGCGCGCCGCCAAACGTCAGCACCAAGGTCAGCGGCAGCAGGGACGGAGACAGCGTGTTAAACGCCCACAGCGCCTGCGCTAGCACCGTCAGAAATACGGTCGGCAGCGCCAAGATTGCAGTCCGGCGCATCGCCGTCCACAGCGCCGCCAAGTTGGTCACACCCAGCAGCACGTACAGCAGCGGCCAGCGCGACGCATACTGGGGCTCACTGGCGAGCAGACAGCCGAGTAGCAGCGGCGCCACGCAGGCCGCCTGCATCGACAGCAGCAGCAGCCCTGGCAGCGACTTCTCCTCGGGGTGAAGCCGCGCATAAAGCCGGTGCAGCGGCACATACAGCAGCATCAGCGCCAGCGAAACCCCGACCGCGACCGGCAGCAGCGTCAGAGAGAGCGAGTTTAGTATCCACAGAAGCTCCGTGGACAGCGTCGCCACCAGCGCCAGCGGCACCAAGACCAGCCAGCGCGACAGCCCCAGCCACAGCAGCCCTCCGTTTAGCAGCACGACCATGCCGAACAGCAGCGCCCAGTTTTTCGCGTAGTCGGGCTGAGCAGCCAGCACACAGGCAAACACAAACGGCAGCAGACCCGCCGCCGCCGCGCCGTACAGAATCTCGCGGCGCTGCTTCTCTTCAAGGTTGCGCAGCAGCAGCGGCAGCGCCACAAACAGGCCTGCAAACAGCACCGCGACCCCGATACCGACGGGCATTTTTTCGGGGCTGAGGAAGCGAGCAGCCCAGCCGACCTCGATGACCAGCGTTGCCAGCAGCGACAGCAGCGCCAGCCGATGCCAGCCGCGCCGCACCGACAGCCACAGAAAGCCAAGGTCCAGCAGCAGGATGTACGCAAACAGTCCAAACGGTCGGTCCTGGCCCGTGGACAGCGTCAGCGGCGTGGCAAAGCCGCCCAAAAGTCCCAGCACCGCGATGTAGATCGAGTTATAGCGAGCCGCAAGCAGCGCTGCCGCCACCGTCGTCAGCACCATCAGCACAAACGTCACCGGCAAGCCCACCAGCTGATACAGGTTGTGGGCCGCGAAAAACGCTCCGTACAGGATCGCGACACCAGCCCCCGACAGCGCGTTGGCGGTTGCCAGGTAGCGCGGGCGCAGCAGCAGCTCGGACGAGGCCAGCGCGCCAAGGCCCATCAGGATCAAAAACACCACGCGCAGCGGCGGCTTAATCAGGTCGTTCTCAATCGAGTACTTGGCAAACAGCGTTCCGGCGATGACCAGCGCAATCGCGCCCAACCAGGCTGCGCCACGTACACCCAGCAGCGTCTCCCAGTCAAAGCTCGGCTTTAGCGAGGGCGCAGGCTCGGCTTCGGCAGCCGTGGCCAGATTTGGCGAGGCGGCTGGAAGCGACCAGGCTGGTGGCGCAGGAGCAGACGGCGGCGGCGCTGCCCAAACCGCAGCAGGCCCAGGTTCAGCTTCGACTGCGGGGGCGGTTGTTTCGGTGACAAGTGGCGTCTCAGCCACGACTGGAGCCGACACTGCAAGCCCCTCGACCACAACTTCAGAGGCGTCGGGCGTCGGGGTCTGCGGCGTAATCGCGCTGGCGTATGGGTCTTCAATCGGGGGCGGTGCTGGCTCAGCCTCATCAGAAGCAGGCTTGGTAGAGGAAACCACCGGCGGCGGCGACCACGCAGCGTTGGACCACACCGGCTTGGCTGGCGCGGGCGCTGACTCCTCTTCCTCAGGTGGGAGGACGGGCACGACCGCTTCCGATAAAGGCGGAGCTGCGGGCGGGAGCGCCATGGGAGCCGACTGCACCTGCTCTGCCAGCTGGTTCAGACGTCCCTGCGCGGTCGTGTGCGCTCGCAGTAGCTGCAGCGCCTGTTCCCGCAGCCTCGCCAGCTCCTGCGATTGAGAGAGCTGCTGCGACTGTAGGTGATCGAGCTGAACGCGAAGCTGCTGCTCAAGCTGCTCGAAGCGCTGACGTTGGCCGCTACTGCGAACCAAGGCCCACACGGCTATCCCGAGGGCAAGGAGAGTAAGAAAGTCCATGGGTGGTGGCATACAAGCTACCACGCATGCCTAAAACTGTGCGGCCCGGTCTTTAACCTGAAAGGGATCCTGTGCAACCCAAAGCCAGCGCCACGGTGGCTCGGTCTGACGCAGCCACCGGGCGGGTCCTTGCTTGCAGCGCTACGTCGTCGCGAACGGACGGCTACTACTAGCGACCCTGGCGACGATCTTCGCGACGCTCGCCCTTGTCTTCGCGCAGCTCACGACGATCTTCGCGGATCTCGCGACGACCCTCGGCCAGCTCGGCCTGAGCCATGATGTTGAGCTGCACCAAGATGCCGCGCTTTTGATCGACCGCTGGCGGATCAAAGCGACCCACCAGAGCCCCATACTGGCCATGCAGGGCGCGCAGCCGGTTGTTGTCCATCGCCTCGCGCCGTGCATCCCGGTGGTCATCAGCGGCATCCCGACGGTCATCACGCAGGTCGCGGCGATCATCGGCAGCCCGCACCGGCTGACCGCGCCCCACGTCCCGACCCACTTCGCGCCGACTGCGGCCTACTTCAGCTTGGCTGCGCGCGGCCTCTGCACCCTTTTGCCCCAGCTCGCGGTTTGACTCAGCAACTTCGTTCGCTAGCGCCGCTTGCACCCGCTGGTCCAGGGCCGCCAAGGCTGCTGGCTGACCGCTGGCCCGCGCCTGATCAAACGCCGCCAGCAAGTTGGCATAGCGCTGAGCATCCCGGCGATCATCCGCCAGCTGACGCTGATCTTGGCGAACCTCGCGCCGGTCTTGTTGAATTTCGCGCCGGTCTTGACGCAGCTCGCGACGCGGCTGCGCCGAAGAAAGGGCAGGACAAACAGAGAGCACCAGCGCCAGTCCAAGACCCAGCTTGGCCGAAAAACACCGCGTTCCAGTAACAGTCTTCATGGCATCCTCCAGGAGCATTTTGTCGATGGTGAGTGGACGGCGCTGCAGCGTGCAGAATTCAAGCGAGTAAGCAGATCTTTTCTAACCGCGCAAAGTCGCTCTGGATATCCCTGCCGCGCCTGTAACTAGTGTCGCTCGCGGTCGCGATCCAGCGGCACATTTTTCTGATTCTTCGCTTACTCGACTGGCTTGATGAGCAGAGGCTGTAGCCGCCACTGATTCACGCCGTGGTTGTGCAGATGAAAGACCAGGGCAGCGCCGACCGGTGCATCTCGCGGTAGCGTCACCACCTCATCATACAAGTCGGCCATCTTGGGGATGGCCACGGTGCGCTCCCACAGCAGCGTCGCCGACGCCAGAGACAGCCCGGCAGAGTTTGCGCCCGCTTCAGCAGTCGCTCCCCCCTGCGGGTCCAAATGCAGCAGCGCCGCATGCCCCGTCGCTGGTGGATCTGAGGCCAAAGGATAGTGCCACAGCACCACGCGCAGCTGATCTCCGGTGCGCAGCGCATACGGCAGCGACTGCTGCAGCG
>JAGNNG010000200.1 GCA_017990795.1 Deltaproteobacteria bacterium | reverse complement strand
CACGCTCGCATCGATATCGTCGCAGCTCGGCGCGAGGCGTTTTTGGCAGGGCTACACACCAGCTGATGTCATCGCGTCGCCCGCTGCTGGTGCTAAGCGCCTTGAGCCTGCTGTGGGTGCTGCTGTTTGTCGCGCGACTGCGCTGGGCGGCTGACGCACCGCCTGTGCCGCTGGCTACCATGCTGGAAAAGTGGGGCGCGCTGCAAGTGCCACTACCGTCGGCAGAGCTGTGGCGACTGGGGACAACTTGGTTTGTCCACGTCGACTACTGGCATCTGCTTGGCAGTCTGCTGGCGCTGTGGGCGGGCGGGCTTGGATCGCTGCAGCGGCTGCGCGCCGGGCGACTGCTAGGGCTGCTTGTGAGCTGCGGTCTTGTGGCCTCGCTGGCGGTGGTGTGGCGCTCTGCAGGGCAGCCGCTTATCAGCGCAGGTCCGTCAGGTGCGCTGTGTGGTCTGCTGGCGTTTGTCGTGCTGCTGCCAGCTGCCGGCAAGCGGGTGCTGCTGCCGTTGGTGGCGCTGGTTGCGATGGTGGTGGGCGGCTATGTTACAGCGGGCGACTCGGTGGCCCATCTGGCAGGAGCGGGAGCTGGACTACTCCTTGCGGGAGTCCAGCGCTTGCGTGCGTAACCCCAGAGCCGCTATGGCTTGGCGACAGGCTCGGGCGGCGGCAGCGTTGGCAGGCACTTGATGGCGGTGCCTTTGGCGCGATCGATCGAGCCAGTGCTTTTCCCTGGGGCTGTGTGCGAGATGAGCAGCACCGCGGTGGCTCCCAGCTCATTGGCGGCGCGACGGAGCTTGGCCATGCTCGACTCCATGGTGCCGGGGGTCATGCTGCTGCCCGACTCAACCTCGATCGGTCCTAGGTCCTCGTACCGTGTGCAGCCGGGTAGCTTGCCGGTGTCGATAAGCTCAATCTGCTGCTCCCGAGGGCTTAAGTCGGTCGGCTTGAGATTGCCGGGTCCGCAAGCGGAAAGTCCCAGCAGCCCAGTCGCAATCACGCCAAAAAAAACCACGCCAAGAAAGGGGACTGTTGAAGAGCGTGTCCCCCACAGCTGCTGCGATCCAAAGAGCTTGCGCATATTTTGATTACAAAGCGCCGAGCCCACTTCTGTCAATGAGCAGATGGCGCAGCGGGCACGCCCAATGGCAAGCCCAGTGGCAAGTAAGTCCAGCGCCCAGCGGTAGTCGTCAAGCCGCAGAGGTCTTACATCTTGGGGTGGCTTGCTCGCGAGGCTTTCTTGCGGCCTGTAAGCAGCGGCCAGGGTCAGAACTTTCGCAGATAGACCGCGTAGGCCAAAGACAAAGGCTGCAGCAGTAGGCCCATAGCGGCCTTGGTTAGCGGCTGGCAGCGCGAAACCATACATGAATTTGTTCATGGTCATGGGCGCGCGGAACTGGATGCGTACAGCGTAATTATTCCGGTGTAGGATGTTGGGGTAGGACCGTCTGACTCATGCGCCTGGCCAGACCGGGTCCCCCTGACCGGGCTCTTGCTGGTGAGTTTTTGTCATCGGTCAGACAAATCATCGTGAGTTCCCTGTGCGTAGGGTCTGGATGTTTCACATGAGTTCCCGCCCAACTCGGCTCACCCTGACAAGCAAGCTGACAGACTGCTGGGTCGATCCTTTCGTAGCTACGAGGTTTGCAGCTACCTGGCTTGCCAAGTGGCCAAAGCCGCTTGCCGCTGCCTCGGTGCAGCCCTTTGTGGATAAGGTGCTGGCTCCGATGCTAAATCCAGTCAGTATGGCTGCCGGTTTGTCTGACATGGTCCCACCGCGATTCTGCGTAGGCAGAACCTCCGAGGCGACGTTGTGAGCGCTAAAAAGTCATCGCGGACCCGACTAGATCGCATCTCGGGGACGCTGTCGGGGCTTATCACCGTCAACCAGCGGGCCTTTGCCCAGTCGGGGCGTCAGCGCGAGCCCGGTCTGCGTGATCTGCTAAGCCGTCCCCAGCTGATCGGACGCGACCTTATCGCCGGCACGATCTCGGCGCTGGTCTCGGTCAGCTATAGCCTGTCGTTTGCAGCGATGATCTTCGGTGGCGACCTGTCCGGTCACATCGCCGAGGGGATTCGCATGGCGCTCATGAGCGCCGGCCTGACCATCATCCTGGTTGCGATCTTTAGTCCGTTCCCGTTTGCCATTGCCGGTCCGGACTCACGCTCGGCAGCAGTGCAGAGCGCGCTGGCCGCGATGCTGGTGACGACGCTGCAGTCGCGCTACGGCAAGGGCTTTGACGCGACGCCGCACATCCTGTTTGCACTGGCGGTATCCACCATCATTACCGGCTGCGCGCTGTGGGGGCTGGGACTTCTAAAGATGGGCGGCTGGATTCGGTACGTGCCTTATCCGGTGGTTGGCGGGTTCTTGGTGTCGACAGGCTGGGTTCTGGCCACCGGTGGCATTCGCGTCATGCTGCCGCCCGAGGTGTCGGCCAACTTCTCGCTGCAGATGCTGCCGGACATCATGGCGGTCCACGCGCACTGGCAGCTTTTGTTTGGGCTGGGCTTTGCGTTGACCATGTTCGTGGTGCTGGGGCGGGCCACGCAGTACTTCGCGCTGCCGACGCTGCTTGTCTCAGCCACCGTCATCATCCACGCGGGGCTGTTTCTGGTGCCGCGCCTGCTTGGCATCCAGCTGCCCGAGTCCTTTCACGTCGGCTGGCTGCTGCGCGCCTCGGCGGTGACGCGGGCGGCACCGGTCCTGCAGCCTGATGGCAGCATGGTGACCTCGGTTTCGGAAGTGGTGACCGACGAGTCGCTGCGCATCCCGATCCATGACTGGATTACGCGCCAGCCGTTTGGCGCCATGCACTGGCCAACCATCCTCGACTACGGCTTTGAGATCGTGGTGCTGATCGCCGTGACCTCGATTGCGGTGCTGGTCACTGCCGCTGCAATTGAAGTGGCCACGCAGACCGACGCCGACTTGGATCGCGAGCTGACCGGTCACGGCATCGCCAACGTCGTCGCGGGCTTCTTTGGCGGCATCGTCGGCAGCAACGCCATCGCGCGCTCGATGCTCAACAAGCAGGCGGGTGCAGCAACGCGGCTGTCAGGCATCATCGCGGGCCTTTTGTGCTTGGCGCTTTTGTTTACCAATCCCAAGCTGGCCGGCTATCTGCCGCGTCCGGTGATGGGCGCGACGCTCCTATACCTGGGCATGCGTCTGCTGCAAGAGTGGCTGATCCGCGCCCGTACCAAGCTGGCCCGCGCCGACTACTTCCTGGTCGTGCTGATGCTGCTGCTGGTCATCTTCACCAAGACCTTCGTCGTCGGGCTGTTTCTGGGCGCGATGGCTTCGTGTCTGATCTTTGCCGTCAACTACAGCAAGGTCTCGGTGGTGCGCAACGAGTTCACCTGTGACGAGTACGGCAGCAAGGTGCAGCGCTCTGCCGAGGAGCACCAGGTGCTGCGGGTGCGCGGTCGCCAGTATCTGGTGCTGCGCCTGCGCGGCTACTTGTTCTTTGGCTCGATCGTGGGCCTGGTCAAGGAGATCCGAGCCAAGATCAAGCGCAGCTATGCCAGTGATCCGCAGCCGCTCAAGGCGGTGGTGCTGGACTTTCGCTATGTGAACGGCATGGACTCCTCGACGGCGCTGTCGCTGGTGAAGCTGCGGCAGACGATCGAAGAGAAGAAGATGCAGCTGGTCTTTACGGCGCTGTCGGACGACATGGAAAAGGCGCTGCGGCGCGAGCGCTGCCTGCGTGACGACAACGTGGTGCTGACCTTCAAAGACCTGGACAAGGCGCTGGAGTGGAGCGAGCAGCGGGCGCTGTCGATGGAGCCGAGCCTGTCGCGGGTGGATCTGCCGTTTGTGCAGCGGCTGGCCAAGGAGTTTGGCAGCTTGGACCTGGCGATTCGCTTCATGGATTACGTCGAGCGCATCGAGCTTAAAAAAGGCGAGTACCTGTTTCGGCAGGGGGACTCGTCGGGGGCGACGTATGTGGTCGAGTCGGGGCGGGTCAGCATCATGCTGGAGCGGCCCGACCCGCCGGCGCTGCTGCTGCGCTCGGTGACGTCGAATACGACGCTGGGGGAGATGGGGCTTTATCGGCAGAGCATTCGCTCGGCTTCGGTGGTGGCGGATGCGCTGAGTGTGGTGCATCGGTTGTCGCGGGGGTCGCTGGACCGGATGGAGCTGGAAGTGCCTCGGGTGGCGGCGGCGTTTCATACCTACGTCATTCGGACGTTGGCGGATCGGCTGCACCTGGCGGATAAGGCGATCTCGGCGCTGGAGCGGTAGGTTTTCGCTGTTCTGGGGTGTGAGCGTCTCTTGGGGCGTCTCTTGGGACGGCTCGGGGTGGGGCCCCCCTTCCCGGCGCTACTTTTTTCGCCGGGCGGGCCCGTCAAAAAAAGCAGCTCTGGTCGGCCCCACCCCTAGGGGCTCATTGTTTTTTGGGTTTGGGAGGTGAGATCACATCTCGGAGGTCAAAAAAGATGACCTTGGAAGGTGAGATCACATCCCGGAGGTCAAAAAAGATGACCTTGGAAGGTGAGATCACATCCCGGAGGTCAAAAAAGATGACCTTGGGAGGTGAGATCACATCCCGGAGGTCAAAAAAGATGGGTTTGGAAGGTGAGATCACATCCCGAAGGTCAAAAAAGATGACCTTGGAAGGTGAGATCACATCCCGGAGGTCAAAAAAGATGGGTTTGGAAGGTGAGATCACATCCCGAAGGTCAAAAAAGATGACCTTGGAAGGTGATTTCACCTTCGTAAAGTGAGGTTACATGGCGGGGAAGGTGGGGGTTGGGCTTACAT
>JAGNNG010000199.1 GCA_017990795.1 Deltaproteobacteria bacterium | reverse complement strand
CTCAGAGCAGCCTCGAGTACCTAGGCGACGGCAGCATCCGCATCTTCATCGACGAGGACACCACCCGCTTTTTTGGTCGCCCCGGTCCCAAAGTGCGCGGCCACCTGCGCGTGCGACCCAGCCTGCCCGTCGGCAAGCCGCTGCTCCTCGCCGAAAACCCACGCGGTGAAGCCCACTTCTGGCAGCCCATCGCCGCCTGCGCTCCAGCTGAGGTTGACTTACAGGTTGGCGAAGTCCCGCTCCGCTACGAAGGCACCGCGTACTGCGACCGCAACTTTGGTGAGGGCCGCCTGGAGGACTCTTTCCGTCGCTGGTGCTGGGCGCATGGGTTTTCGGGCGGCGATGTAAGCCCCGCGATAGCTACGCCCAGCGACAGCGCCGTCATCGTCTATGACACGACTGCCTGCTCCGGCGACCGCCAGCGCATCGCTCTGCACTACCCGGGTGGTGGACAAACCCCAGCGCTGCAGCTTTCGCACAGTCGCGCCGAGACGCCCTTGCCTGGCGACCTCCCTCCCGACGGCAAGGAGTTTCTGTGGCTAAAAGTTCCCCGCAGCTTCGTCGCCGGAGACTTCCGCTGCGAGCGACTGCCGCGGGGCAACTTGCTGGACTCGCCCTTTTATGCGCGCTTTCGCAGCCAAATCCAGCACAGCACGCAGCCGGCTCTACGCTTCACTGGCGTCGGTGAATACCTGGATTTAGAGCGCTTTTCGCGCCCCGCCCTACAGCACTTGCTTCGCTACAAGACCCGGCAGGTTGTGCCATGACCGCGACGCTGTCTTGGATGGCCCTCGCCCGACTGGCCTGCGAGGTGTGGGCCGGAACCTCGCTGTTTTTCACCCTGCTGCTGCTACTGGGACTGGCCCGCTTGCACGCTCGCGCCCACAGCCCGCTGCTACAGCCTTGGCCGTCGCTGCTCATCTTGCGCCCCTGCGAAGGTGCCGAGCCTGGCCTGGATGACAACCTACTATCGACGCTAACCGCGCACTATCCAGGTACTCGCCGCGTGCGCTTTTTGGTTCCCAGCGTCACCGATCCGGCGCACCAAGCAGCCTTATCGGTGATTGCCCGCGCCAAGCTGCCACCGGACTGCAGCGCCGAGGTCATCACCACTACGCCCCGTCCCTTCGACAATCGCAAGGTTGCCCAGCTAAGCGCTGGCACAGCAAACAGCCACGAAGAGATCGTCGTTACCGTCGATAGTGACGTTTATTTATCGGATGCCGACCTGCCCGCTCTGATTGGAGCGATGAGCAGCAACACAGAGCCCGACCGACGCCCAGCAGCTGCTTCCTTTGCCGCTCCGGTCGAGGTCTGCCCGCTGACGGTGTGGGATCGCGCCTCTGCAGCGCTAGTAGGTGGCTCGCCCCAGAATTTTTTGGCGCTCTATGGTCTGACGGGGCTTATCGGGGGCGTACCCAGCATGGCCGGCGCACTGTGCGCCATCCGTCGGTCAGCCCTCAGCGAGATCGGGGGATTTCCGGGGGTTTCGCAGTTCCTGGGCGAGGACTACGAGCTCTCCCGCCGTCTGACAATCCGCGGCTACCGGATCGCGGTAAGCCCGCTTCCAGCCCGCTGCACCGACGGCGGAAGAGATTCAAAAGCGGTCATCTCGCGGGTGGCACGCTGGCTGACAGTGGTGCGCGCGCAGCGTCCCTTGCTGCTGTTGACCTATCCGCTGCTGATGGCGGCCACGCCCGCAGTGCTGCTGTGGGCTGCGCTCTGGCAGACCTCAACGCTGAGCATCTTGGCGATGGCCTTGCTGGTCAGTCGCATGCTGCTCAACCGCTACCTGCGCCAACTACAGGGCGAAAGAAGCTCACTGCTCAGCACACCATTTGAAGTCCTGGCCGCGGAGCTGCTGCTGTGGCTGGGGCTGGCGCGCGCGCTGGGAACACGGGTCGTGCGCTGGCGAGGCCATCTGTTTCGCATCGGGGCGGGTGGCCGCATGCTCCCGGTCCAGAGTACTCCACCTGCACTCCGCAAGCAGCTCGGAGCTCAGCCGGCGCCAAGCAGTGCTGCACCAAAAGCAATGGACTCATCTACCGCGCAGCCCGATTTCGGCCTCGATCCGACCAGCTCGCTAAGCACATCACCGACGAGCGGCAGCAGCGCCCCACCTCCCGAAAGTACCACCGCCTGAACCTGGGTCGGTGACAGTCGCGCATCACGCAGAGCCAGCTCGACAGCCTCGAGGCACTTGCGAACATCGTCTTCAATAAGCAGCGTCAGCTGCTCTCGGGACAGCTCGCAGACCAAGTCCTGCTGCTGCTGACCGTCTGAAAGCAGACCTGCCACCCGCACCATCACCGCGTCTTGCTGGCTGAGCTGGCACTTGGCCCACTCTGCGGCTAGACGCAGCCTCGCCAGTGCCCGCCGACTCCCGCGGGGCGAGATGCCGTGGTCGCGTTCGAACAGCGTACAAAAGTGCGCCAGGATGCGCAGATCGAAGGCTTCTCCACCGACTTGCGAGCCTGCTGAGCTTCGCACCGCCCACGTCGGCAGCGCCTTGCCGCCACCTGGCAACACCCGATCTTCGCGCAGCAGAATCGCCGCCTCACAACCGCGCGCGCCCACGTCGCACACCAGTACCGGCTGTGCTGGCGCAAACTGCTCTGGAAGTAGGCCGTGCGCCCGCGCGATGGCCAGCGGCTCCAGCACCAGCTTCACGCCACGGAAACCCGCGAGCGCCACCGCATCGCGCGCGGCCTGCTGCTCTAGCTGCGTCATCGCGCACGGCACCGCCAGCGTCAGATGCGTCACCGCTCCGCCCAGTCGCTCGTCGGCTAGCTCGCGCACCTGGCTAAGCAGCACCGCACAGAGCTCATGGCCGGTAAAGCTCTTATCGTCGAGGTAAACTCGCTGACTGGTGCCAAGCAAGCGCCGCAGTCGTCCAGCCGCACGCTCGGGCCACATCAGGTTTTGATTGCGAGCCGTCTCACCGACGTGCAGCGCGCCCCGACGATCCAAGCCGACAAAAGCAGGAACCGAGCGCTGACCCGTCAGCGTCTCAAGCAGGACCGGGCGACCCTCTTCTAACCAGGCGGCGCGGACCTGGGTGAGTCCAAGGTCGACCCCAATGCAATCAGTCGCCATCTTAGGCGCTCAACAACCCAGCCCGCAGGCCACAGGCTGGGTTCACTGGCTTTTCTGCTCAATCAAGCGACCGCAACCCGCCCGCATCATCAGCGACGGGCACAGGGCGTGGAGGCCGTACAGTGTCACAGTAGCTCAACGCCTTGAGCGACCAGTGCCAGCGTCGCCTGCGGTGCGGTTACCTTCTTAGCGGCAGCGCCAGCTTTGGCCGCATCGTCCGCGTAGTGCTGGGCTTCCGCAGCCGACATCGTCGTCATCTTAAAGTGACCTTCGACCGTCGCCTTGCGCCCCATCGAGTCTTTGGGGACAAAAAAGCCGTAATCCTTAAAGGTCACGCGTACCGAGTTCGCCCCTGGCTCGCCCGTACCGACGGTCATCCAGCAGCCTTTGCGCTGGCAGGCTCCGCCCACCACGCCGGTGAGCTTGATGTCCTTGTCGTCATACTTTTTGGGATCCGCCAAGACCGCAGCGACGGTAACCACTGGAGCCGCTGACAGAGGTGCTCCAAGTTTTAGCGCCTGGCCCGCGGCTGCCGGAGCCGCTGCAACTGGTGCCGCGGCTGCGGCCCGGGGCGGTGCCGCTGCTGCCGGAGGAGCGGCGTGGGCTTCCGAGGTCAGCGACAGATCGGCCTGGTTGCAACCCAGGCTCAGCGAAAGCGAGCACGACAAAACGGTGACGGCAAAAATGGATTTCATCCAAAAAGGAAAGCCCCGCGCAGCTCGCCCTGTCAAGGGATTCCAATGCACGACAGCTAGCGACGGCATAGCGGCTGGGCAATTTTTGGACACGAGCACCGGCTGACCTATAGACTGACCGCCATGTCGCTTCGCGAAACTCGCACCGCTAGCCGAAGGAAGCCGTCGCTGTGGCGGCGTCTGGCGTTCTGGCGCAGCGGCAATCGTCGGACAGGTCGGCGAACCAGCAGCCAGCGCAGCGAGAAGCATCGGCAATCGCCGCTGCAAGCAGGCAAGGTAGCATCCGACAAGGCTCGCAGCTGGCGCTGGCTAGCGCAGGTGGCCGGGGCTTTGGCAGTCACGACGGCACTCGTCGGCGCGACAATCCTCTCGTGGCGATTTGTCCACGAGAGTCCGCACTTCGCGGTGCGCTCGATCGTGTGCTCACCGGTGCAACATGTCTCCATCGCGGCGCTGCAAAAGCGCTCCGGGGTGGCACTTGGCACCAACCTGTTTCGACTGGACCTGGCGCAGGTTCAGCGCAACCTGCGTGCGGAACCCTGGCTGCAGAGCGTTCGCGTCCACCGCGAGCTGCCCAGCAAGCTAGTGCTGGAAGTCACCGAGCAGCAGCCGGTGGCCCTGGCCTCGATGGAGTCGCTGTATCTGGTGAATGCGGCAGGGGAGCTGTTCAAGCGGGCGACCCCTCAAGAGTATCCAGGGCTGCCGGTTCTGACGGGAATTGGCCGCGCCGCCTACCTGATGGAGCGCGAGCAGGCGCAGCAACAGCTACGCGAGGCACTACACATTCTGCAGCGCTACCAGCTGGGCCCAGGCCGACCGCGCGTCGGCGAGGCTTATCTGGATCGATTTGCAGGCGTCACACTGTACACCGACCAAGGCGTCGCAATTCGCCTGGGCCGGGGTAGCGATGAGGAGCTGGCGGCTCGACTGCATCGACTCGATGTCGTGCTGGCAGCGCTGCGACAGAGCGGCCAGACCCCGAGTGTGCTCTTTTTGGACAATCGAGCGCATGCGGATCTAGTCACGGTTCG
>JAGNNG010000198.1 GCA_017990795.1 Deltaproteobacteria bacterium | reverse complement strand
CGTCCCAGGGGCTCGACCAGGATGTTGTCGACGGGAAGCTCGGGTACGCAGCGGCGTAGCTCGGGGACTTGCTCGGCGGTGGTGACGACCAGGGTGCGCTCGATTGGGATCAAGCTGCGGGTGCGGCGCACGGTGGCCCCAAGTAGGGTCTCGCCGCCGGGCAGCATGGGAAGGAACTGTTTGGGCCGACTGCGGCGAGAGTGTGGCCAAAGCCGCGTGCCGCCGCCGCCCGCTAGGATCACAACGAACGTATGTGGATGGTTCATGTTGTCCGCTAACTAAAAAGCTGAGGAAAAAGGCAGTGCGTAGCTGGGTGGGTCTACGTGAGCGAGCAGGACAAGCTCCTGGGGTCGCTGCGGTCGCGAGGTCTGGCTACTCTCTGCCCGCGCTGTGGGTGCTTACGTTGCTTGCGCTGGGGGCTGATTGGAAAAGTCTGCCGCCGGGATCACGTCGCTGCTCAAGTGAGCGTGGCAACAGAAAGCCCGGCGGCGAGAGGGGCTGCGACTAGAACGCCGCCTGGACGCTGCTAAAGCCGATGCCTACGGACATACCGTTTACGTCCTTGCCACCGGCGACAGGCTTCCACGAGCCATCCTTGTCGAAGACCTGAACGTCTGGAGCCAGCACACCACCGATCGGTGAGTCCACGACCTCTGCATTTACGATCTTGCAGGTCTTGGGGTTCGTGGCGCAGCAGTCAGCAGCAACCATGCACTTGGCCTTGCTGGCGGCGCCGGTCTTGCTCTCGAAAAAGGCGATGATGGCCTTGCCGGTGCTGTCGGGCATGCCGTCCATTCCGACGCTCTTGTTGATAAGGCCAGTTAGCAGGTTGGCGACCAGTGGAATGATCTTCTCGTCGATGTCTTTCTTCGACAGGACGCCGTGAAGGACGCCATCCTTAAGTCGCAGCACGCCATTGTCGTTATACATGGTGCCTTCGACGTGCGCGCCATGGAGGGCCAGCGGCAGCGACGCACCCAGGCCGAGCGGCAGCACAATCTCGATCTTCTGCTCGTTGGCGGGCGTCTGATCCTTGGATGCGGTGCTGTTTAGCTTGCCTGCGGTCAGCGAGGCATAGACGGTGACGCCCATGACGGTGCCGACCTTAAACGTGTCCTTGCCGTCAAACTTCGGCTTGGGATCCATCATCTCGGGCGCCTTGGCGACGCTCATGGTGATGCTGGTGCACATCTGGTTCATCGGGTCGGCGGTCTTTACATCCATAAGGACGATCGCATCGCCATTGGCGACCGCGTTGTTTACCGAGTCCTGCAGGTTGATGTCGGCCAGCGACACGGCGTTGAGCAGGTTCTTTAGCTGGTTCTCTGGCTTGCCGTCGCCATCAAAGTCATACGAGAAGGTCTTGCCACCAGTCGAAGCCGGGAGCTTCAGCGCATCGGTCGCCAGCTTGTTCGAGGTGCCCGTCACCTTGTCAGCCGTACAGGCCTTCATGACAACCGGCGGTGGCATCATCATGCTGTTCGGGTCCATCGAGTCGCCGCCGCAGCCGCCGTGCAGGCCGCCCGCTAGCAGCAGTCCGCAAGATGCGCCCATGCCCAAAAACATTCCGATTCCGTGCCCACTCTTTTGCTTTCGCATCACAAACCTCCGCTTTTTTGAACTGTTGTGGTTGTGCTTCTTGGGGACCTTGAATCAATCAGCGGGCCTGTCGGATTTCTGTTGGCTTTTCCGGGATGGGCGTGCGGTTGTCGGCGCTGCTCATACACAGAATCCTAAGTTCCTACAGGCACTTACGCAGTGTTAGCTGTCATATCGCTACTGTGCCCGGCGGTGCAAGCGCCATGTATGAAGGCGGTTGCCGGGAAATCGCATGGCCTGGGTCGCGCGGGCGTATAGCCTCACTGGCCAGGCAGCAGACGCTGGTCGCTGTCGTTCTGGCTCGGCTTGGCATGTCGGGCGCTGTCTGCGAAACCTTGGTGTCACCGCGTCGCCAAGGGGCCAATTGACGCTGCGGCAAAAGACGGAGTAAGCTCTCTTAGGACTGTTCTTACATGCCGCAAACTTCTCGTCCCCAAGGTGCGTTCTCTTGGTCTGGCACACTGAAAGAAACCAACATCCGTGCCTTGTACGAGCGGTGCCAGCGGCTGCGCTTGACCGGCAAGATGCAGCTTTCTCAAGGAGATCAGGTCCTTGAGCTGGTCTGGATCGGTGGTGAAGCCATCGAGACGGAATCGGATCAGGGCACGCGCTCGCTGCCGCTGTGGAATGACGGATCGTTTAAGGTCGAGCAGGCGCTGCCCGATTGGAAAGGGCACCTAACCGGCAGCGTCGAGCTCTCGGGCTCGCTGCGCGCGGGGCAGGTGCAGGCCATCTATAAGCTCTCGTCCGATAACATGCTGTCGGTGGATGTGGACCTGCAGCGGGCCTCGGGAGAGCAAGCGCAGGTGCGCTTTACGCTGGGCAAGGCCGACAGTGCCACGATCAGCGGCAAGACGGAGAGCGCCCTGTCTGCTCTTTCGACGCTGTCATCGTGGACGGACGGTACCTTTCGGGTCCAGATGCGGCCTCTGTTTGGCGACGTGCAAGCCGCTGAGGCGCCGGTGTTTGGCGACAAGGGGCGCAGTGACGATCAGTTTGATGTGACCGGCAGCGTGGACATTGCCAAGGGCAACATCGACTGGCCACCCAAGCCGCGTGAGAATGCCTCGGTCGGTCAGCCCGTGCCGATGGGCCAGTCGTCGAGCAAGCCCGCACCTGGGATGACGGCTGCTGCCACTGGGGCTTCAAGTAAGCCTGCTGCCAAGCCCGAGCCTGCTGCCGCTGCCACTGCAAGTCCTCCAAGCAGCACCACGCCGGGCAAGTCTTCGCGGCTGGCTTCGACGCTGGTGAATATGCCGGGGAATGTGCCTTCTTCTTCGCTGCCTACTCAGCCGATGACGACGATGTCGCGGCAAGACGCTCAAGCGCTGGTGCAGAGCCAGGTGGCCCAAGCTCAGCCAGCCAAGTCGGGGTCGCTGGGTCGCACGCTGATGATCGCTTCTTTGGTCGTGATTCTGCTGTGCGGGCTGGTGATCGCTGCCGTGCTGTTCCTAAAAAATGGCGGTGCATCGTCTGCAAGTCAGCCACCAGTTACTTTTGTGCCGCCTGCTGCCGCTACTTTGATCGCCGATCTCGCCTAACTTCTGCTGCACAACCCGTCGATAGGTCCCTGCCAAGTGAGTGCGGTTAAGCCTTTGATGGCTACGCTGCGCGATGGTTTCTGGGCTTAGTCGAAAGCGCGTCATTTGGCACCAGGGAACCTTGCTCGGCACATTCCTGATGCTTTCTGCGCTGCTACGTACTTGCCGGCGTTGACGCTGCGCGTTGTTTCAGGTCATTGACGCTGCGCATTGTCGTGTTGCGTCGCTGCGGCCCGATCAGCAAACCCTATTCCCCGTCGCAGAGCTTGCACGAACCTGCATGTTTCGTTGTTGCTCTCCGACGTGGGACAGTGGTACCGATATTCTATGGCTCAAGTCCACCCCGAAAAGTTCATCTGGCTTGACGGTAAGCTCCTCGCTTGGGGGGAGTCGACAATCCACTTTCTTACCCACACCTTGCACTACGGCCTCGGCGCGTTTGAGGGCATACGCAGCTATCAGCAAGCTGCCGGTGCCACCGCTGCGGGCGCAGTTTTCCGTCTGAACGAGCACATCGATCGCCTGTTTGACTCCTGCCATGTGTGTCTGATCGACGTGCCTTATACCCGGCAGCAAGTGGCGCAGGCCTGCGTCGATACGCTGCGCGAAAATGGTCTGGCTGGCGCGTACTTGCGGCCGCTGGTCTTTTTGGGCGATGGCTCGATGGGCCTGGGCGCGATGGATCCACCGGTGCGCGTGGGCATCGCTGCCTACATTTGGGGCACTTATCTGGGCGAGGACGGGCTCAAAAACGGCATTCGCGCCAAAGTGTCCTCGTACACACGCGGCAGCCTGTCGTCGAGCCTCCCCAAGGGCAAGATCTGCGGGCAGTACGTAAACTCTGTGCTCGCCAAGCGTGAAGTCCTCAAAGGCGGCTACGACGAGGCCATCATGCTCGACAGCAGCGGCCAGGTCGCCGAGGCGTCCGGCGAAAACATCTTTGCGGTGATCAAGGGCCGGCTGTGTACGCCGCCGCTGTCCTCGGCGATCTTGGCTGGCATCACGCGCGACTCGGTGCTGACGCTGGCCCAGGACTTGGGAATTCCCACTGCGGAAGTGTCGCTGACCCGCGATCAGCTGTACCTGGCCGATGAGGTCTTCCTGACTGGCACTGCCGCCGAGATCACTCCCGTTCGCGAGATCGACGATCGCCGCGTTGGTGCTGGTCGCCCCGGCCCAGTGACCAAGCAGCTACAAGCTGCTTTCTTCGACGTAGTGAAGGGAAATAACCCCCGCTACGCCCACTGGCTGACGCCGGTTCGTTAGCGTTTGCTTTCTACTGATTACATCTGGGTGTCAGCCTCGCAAGACTGACACCCAAATGTTGTTCCTGTAGCTGCTGTCGCCGTGACTTATAGCGCCAAGTCAGCAGCCTTGGACGAGCCCTTGGATTTGCTTGGTGCCGCAGGCTTGGCGGGCATCTTGGCCGTTCGCGACATGGCGCGATTGGGTGCCGATGCAGACGGCATTCCCATCGTCTGACGTTCACGCTCAGCTTGTTGCCCATAACCGGCGCTGTCTTGCTGGTAGTTCCGTTCGAGGTTGCCCTCCTGCGGCCCCGGCGTATTCAGTGGCGAGTTTTGCAGCACATTGTTTTGCTGACTCGACTCACAGTTGCGCTGGTACTGCGCCCGCACCGATGAGAGCCCAGGGGCCGCAGGAAATGCGCGCTCGATTCGGGCAAGCTCAGTCTGGGCTTCTGCGCAG
>JAGNNG010000197.1 GCA_017990795.1 Deltaproteobacteria bacterium | reverse complement strand
GCACTGGTGCATACGGCTCTTCACTGCGACTGCTATAGGCCAGCGCGGTGGCCTGCGTCACAAACGGCGAGCAAGTCGTCCCCCTTCCGACCGAGCGTCCAGTACTACGTCCTCCTGCCCACTGAATCTTCGTCAGCCAAGTACTAGGAGGCTGCGCGCTACTGGTGCGGTAGCCATCCGAGTTCATACGACGTAGCTCCTCCCAAGACGCCAGCAGCTTCTCCAGACTGGTCGGTGACGGCTTGGGAAACAGTGGACTGGGAGTCCGGTAGCGCTCCGTATACCTAGACATGCGGATTCCCTTTCACCGGCTCACTCGGAGCAACCAGCGATGACGCCAACACCACGCGATAGGCTGCGTTATCCAGTTCCAGATCATGCTGGGTCAGCGTGTGGACCCGCGCCTGCGCTCCAGCGCACGAGAGTTCGTAGGCACCGGGGCCACAGTCCTCAATTAGGAACGTGCCATCAGCGTCGGTGATTAGGCTTCGCACATCGGGCATTCCCGAGCCACTGACCAGTACCTGCACACCTGCCAGCGGAACGAAGTTTCGGTCCAAGACCTGCACAAACAGCACCGGCTGATCATCCGAGTCCGGATCAAACGGAGACAGCTCCTCCTCTAGCTCTACCTCTTCCGCAAGGTTGAGCTCATCGGCAGCGTGGCTCTCTTCGTCAGCACTCTCGTCTTGCAAGCTGACCTTGCTCTTGTTCGACATAGGAATCCTTCTGTGTCCCCACGTTTTTGGCGTGCGCAACAGCCCCGCCAGGCTTCGTTCCCAGGACAAAGTCTACACGGATAACGGCCAGCTGTTGGGTGGGCAAAGAAAGCTGTTCAGTCCTGCGTAGTTACGCTGCGTCAGCACAAGGCGGCCACTGATATCTGCCAACTTACAAAGTAAATCAGCGTCGGAGAATCCCGCCGATAGTTCAGCCAGTGAAGTTTTATTAGGGAGGCGAAAAAGAGGAGGTTTTGGACTCCCTCCTCCTCAAAGGACTTCTAGCGAATGAAGGAAAGAAAGCTAGCGAAGAACCAAGCCATCCACACGCAGCACAGCGTCTAGAAGCTCGGGAGGGAGGACGGCAGGAAGTGCTTGTAGACCGGAGGCCAAGCGCGAGATCGACTCAATAAGCCAAGCCTGCGTAGCCGGAGTCCACATCTGCATCATCTCGGCATCGCCTAAGGAGCGCTCTTCCACGCGCTCTTTTAGAAATGCCATCACTGTGGCCTGCACCGTCTGTAGCTGGTCCTCCCCTGGACCTAGGAGCGCGAGTCGCAGCGCCGGCAAGTCCTGACGGGAGAGCGGTACAAGCGCCGGAGGGCGCTGCAGCAAGTGGTTGCCGACCATCGTGCCCAAGATGTCCTGCAGCTTGGTATCTGCGACTCCAGGAGTCTTCCCGGTCAGCGTCTGCACCAGCGTCTCTTTGCGCAGTCCCAGCCCAATTGTGAGCAGCTTGTCGAGCGCGCCCAGCTTCTCTAAAAACGCCGCGGCTCGGCTTAGATCACGCAGGCTGCGGAATGCACGGCGCGAGGTCTGCGGTGGCAGCTGCTGCTGCGCGGCGGTACCATCGGCGGCCTTGCGTACCGTCGGCACCACCTCCGCTCCGGTCTGCGCCGGACTGTCCAGCAGCGAGCAGTACTCTGGTCGCACTGCCAGTAGAGCGTGCAAGATCTCTCCCTGATCCGCTGGCAGCAGCGACGCAATGTCTTCTTTGGGAATCAGGGTCACAGCGCCACCTTGCACCAGCAGCACCGCCAGCTTTCGCAGCTGCAGCGTAAGGCTGTAGCCCAGTCGGAACAGATAGCGCAGCGAGACTTCGCGCAGCACCTGCGCCGACACTTCACCTGCGGTCTTCACATCACGAACTTCCTGCACCTTGCCGGTCTGACGTAGGCGAAAGTCCAGGCCCAGCGACAGGTAGCCAGCAGTGCGGCGCAAGACCTGAGTGGTCGCGGTGGCATCGGCGGGCTCGACGCGGTCGGCGCTCATGACGGTGTTGCTAAGAAGCAGCAGCTGCTCCAAAAGTCGCGCTTGTTCCTCGGGCTGTAGGTGAGAGATGGCCTGACCGAAAGTGAAGTCTTGCTCGCCAAGCCCCGGTAGTAGGCCCTGCCATACAGCGCTGCCAGGACCCAGCAGGCCATCGGGCAGCAGACGTGGCTCGTCGTCGCCCACGACCTGCTCGCGCTTGCCTTTGGTCACAGGGGTCAGCGGCTCTGCCGGCGGCGGCTTCGCAGGGTCCACTAGCATGTAGACCTTGAGCGCTTCGTAGTGCTCGATAAAGCCCAGGTCCGCCAAGCGCCCAGAGCGGAACCGATACGCCGTCTCTTCCGTCTCTGCGCCCAGATCCCAGCGCGCACTGGTCAGAAGGACGCGCGCAAGCTCCAAGTCCCCGCGATACAAGTCTTCTAGGAAGCGCCCAATCAGCGCCGGGCGATCCCCCTGCCCCGTCGGATCGGGCAAGATATCGACGCGGAAGAAGCGGTCCGGCGTATCTAGGAACTGTCCCTCCGAGTCATCCGGCGGCTCTTCATCGGTCAGCTCGTAGATACGCAACTGCGGACCCAGGAAGGTCGTCATCAGCTCTGCATCCAGCTTGGCGACGTGCAGCGCGAGCTTGCTTGGGCCCAGCGTACACAAGGCTTCAATCCACGGGAACAGGCGGTCGCGTGAGAGTCGATCGCCCTCCCAGCCGTCCAGATCCAAAAATGCCTGAATCTGCGCCGTGGAGCACAACTTCAGCAGGTCACGTGAATCCGAGAGCCCAAGCGCCTTGATAAACAGATACAGCGGCTGCACCGGCGTCTGCCGCACCCGCTTCGCAGCGTCAGGACGATCGAGCAGATCACGCAGGATCTGTAGCGGACGTCCGCCGGCCAGTGTCCACTCACCGCCGCGTATTCCCTCGCCCGCTGCGAGGTCTTTGGTTACCGTCGGCTTCTGATGCGTGATGGCGTGGTCAGCGGAGTCGTGGCTTGGAGGCGTCGCTCCATTCAGACGAGAAGCAGTCATGCGCGCAAGCTAATCCATGCGGCGCGAATAATCCAGCAGGGCGCTGTTAGTAACGCAGCGCGGCCCGCACATCGCGCACGGTGTCATCCAAAGTCTCGGCGGGGTCACGCGGCGCAAAGCCCAGCTCTCGCTGCGCCAAGCCCGAGTCGCAGTACCAGTAGTGCTGCGCCATCTCGAACGAGATGCGATCGACCGGCGACCGATGTCCGCGATGCGAATAGGTGTGGTCCACCGCCCTCACCATCCGCGTCAACACCGAGTTCCACGAGGACGGCAGCCGCATCCACGGACCCTCGACTTTACTGATGCGCTCTAGGCGTCCCAAGAACTCGCGAAAGGTCCAGTTGGGGCCGCCCAGCAGGTAGCGCTTGCCGCTCTGACCACGTGACATCGCAGCGATACACGTCTCGGCCACGTCACGCACGTCGACAAAGTTGACGCCACCGGAGGGCACAACCGGAATCTCGCCACACAAAAACTTCCGAACATCGGTTGTCGACGACCCGCGCCGGTCTCCAGGGCCCAGGAGCAGGCTTGGATTGACCACCACCAGCTCTAGCCCCAGCTTCTTGGCCAGCTCCAGCGCTAGCTTCTCTTGATAGATCTTCGACAGGTAGTAGGGCCACTCGCCGCAAAGGTCTACCGGATAGGGCCAGCTCTCGTCGGGAACCGGGTCCGGATCTTTGGAAATCGCAATCGTGCCCGAAGTACTGGCCAGCAAGACGCGTCGCACGCCAGCAGCTTTGGCCGCATGCAGCAAGCGCCGCGTACCATCCACATGCAGCTGCATCATCTGCTGCGTCTGCGCCGGATCGCGACTGACCATGCCCGCCAGGTGGTAGACCTCATGCACGCCATCCAGCGCCGCCTGCAGCGCATCAGTCGCCTCAGCAGCCTCCTCTTGAAGCTGCGTCTCCGCCTGCCGAGCCTGCTCCGGCGTCTGCTCCAGCCCCGTTGCACCAGGCCGCGTCCGCGACATGCCGCCAATCAAGTCACCTTGATACACAGAGACCGCCAGCTCGCTTAGCTCCGGCGTGCTCTCGCGACACAGCACGCGCACTGCGCGACCGCTTTTGCGCAGCGCTCGCGTCAGGTGTTCTCCCAAAAATCCGGTTCCGCCCGTCACCAGGACTGGTCCTGCGGCTCTCTGCTCGGCTGTCACTGGCTTACCCCGCTCCACCATCTGTTACCTCTTGCTGTCACCGCTCGCGGTCCTTTTTGGCTGTGCGACCTGCTGCTGCTGCGCGCTTGACTAGTCCTCATCCCCGACACTCCCAACCGGCATCTCGCGGTCCGGGCCCGAGGGCGCCAGCTTGCGCACGGCTCGCTCGACCACGCGCGCGGCTTCTCGATTCTGCTCGGTGCGCGGCAGCGACGACACGGCCTGCTTCAGCTTCTGATAGGTAATAAGCGGCCCGATGTGCGCAGCGACCTCTTTTTTGTGCTGCGGCAGCAGCCGCCCCTTCGGCATCGCATCGTGCGTACCTTCCAAGTACATCGGCAGCACATCGATCTTGTGATGCAGCGCCAAGTACCCAATCGAGGGCTTAAACCCTTGCATGATGCCGTTCTCGCTGCGCGTTCCCTCGGGGAAGATCAGCAAGATAAACCCGTCCTCAATCACCCGCTGCGCCAGCCGTAGCGACTCGCGTACCGAGCCGTGACGGTCCATCGGAATCAGGTTCGTAAAGTTCTCAAAATAAACGCGCTTGAGCGGGTCGTCGAAGAAGTAGTCCTTCGCCGCCAGCGTCACCAGCCGATCGCCCCAGTCGCCCAGCGCGCGCTTGACCAGACCCATATCCAGGTGGCTGGCGTGATTGGCGGCAACGATGAACCGACTGGCGGG
>JAGNNG010000196.1 GCA_017990795.1 Deltaproteobacteria bacterium | reverse complement strand
CGCGAGGCCTGCGCGGCGGCGTTGTTGCTGCCACCGACCATCTGCGCTCCGGTGACGGATACAAACTCTTTGGTCATGGCGGGGAACTTGGCTTTGTAGCGCGTATACAGCGAGTTCACGCCCGCGTCGGTGCCCTGACCAAAGGCGAGGTCTGGATGATCAAACGGCAGGTTGTTGGCCGAAAAACCCTGCGAGATGCTGTCGCCCATTCCGGACAGCTTCTGAGGATCAGCAGCGCGGGCAGCCGATGGTGCAGCCAAGACCGGCAGGCCGACCAAGGCGGCCAACAGCAGTTGTGTGCTTCGCTTTCGCATGAGAGCTCCTAAGTAAAGGGGGTCGATAAACAGGTGAAGTACAGGTCTAGCTCGCTCGCTTTACGACCCACTGCGCCCCGAGGCACCAGTACGCGTGAAGCGGGAATGCGGCAGAGCTAGGCAACCGTCATGCCAAGCGGGTCTGACAGCGCCAGCCTCACCGAGAGCAGAACCAGCAGTGCCAAGCCCTGGGGCATGAAACCCCAGCTGCTGCCGGGGCTAGACCGCAATCGGTGACAGCGCGCTAGCTAGTTCCCATCCAGAATCTACTGCGGACCCCGCTGACGGCGCTGGGCGTGCTCGCAGCCCCAAGGCTGCTCCGCTCGCCCATCACCGCCATCGGGGTTCCTCGCTACGATTCTGGATGGGAACTAGCGGTTGCGCGCACGGGGCCTGACGCTAGATGATGCAGCTGCATGAAGTCCAAGACCGGTTCCATCAAGCCCGACCAGAGCGCGCCTGCAGCCACCGCTCGCACCGAAGCAATTGCAGAAGGCGCCAAGACGCCCGCAAGCCCTGCGCTCTCGTCGAGCGCGGAGTTTTCGATGTACGTGGATGCCGTGGATGCCGATTCGCAAGTGGCGCGCCTTTTGTATCAAGGTGCGGCGCAGCGAGGCTCCGAGACCTGGCTGTTTGCGACCCTACCGCTGGCGCTGCTGCCAATGGGCACAAGCGAGGGCGCCTGGCTGGCTATGTCGCTAAGCCCCGCCCCTACCCCGCCGGGCATGGATGCGGGGCCACTGCGCGCCAAGCTGAAAAAAGACGACGACGGCAAAGACTTCGCGCTGTAACAGCGGCAGCCTTTACCGTCGAAAAGTCCGCAGGCTTTGCAGCTGCGGCCTAGCCTGCTTTTGGACTTACTGCGCGACGACTTGCTGAGCGGCTTTTTTGCGACGGATGTTTACGCGCGGCAGCTTGAAGCGCACCTTCATGGTCTTTTTCACGCGCGGCAGCTTGACCTTGCCTCGGACCGGCGGCAGCAGCGGCACGGCTGGGATGTCGCGCGGCTGCGGCTCGGCTAGGTCATCGATACCCGACTGGGCCCGGAACATTAGCTCGGTCTTGGGCGAGAAGTCGCCGCTGTCGTAATAGGCGTAGCCAAGCTGGGCCAGCTGTCCTAGCCGTCGCTCGGCGGCCTCGAAGAACTCGCGGCAGTCGAACACTTCGTTTTTGAAGTAGCGCTCTTCCCGGGCTTGGGTGCGCGTTCGCAGGCTGTTCTTGGCCACCCACGGCGTACTTAAAAGCAGGCCAAACTGGCGGAAGTTGCGCACCCACTTACTAAACTGCACCGTCGAAGGAGCAGTTCCGTAAGCGCCCCGAAACGCCGACGTCATCAGCGCCAAGATGGGCGCCTCAACCCCCAAGGTCAGCGAGGTGCCACGCTTGGTGATCTGGCAGCGCTCGTTAAATGCGGGCGTGCCCACCAGATCCTCGCCGAAGCGCCACAGGTGGATAAACAGCGCCTGGTACTTCTCGGTCATACGATGGTGCGTGCTCTCGTGACCGCCCAGATCGTGGACGTCGCGACGAGCGCAGTAGTTGACCAGCGGATGCATCGCCAGATCGATCGCGCAGTGCGAAAGCAGACCGCCAATGAGCGCCAGCCGCTCGTTCTCGGTCAGACCGGGCACCGTCTTGGCAGCACGAATGTACGAAGCAACCAAGCGGTCGGGCTGCATCGAGTGCAGTCGATATCCCCAGGGCTCGTCGAGCGCCTGCGCGCCGAGGCCATAGCGCACCGCCTCAAACACCATCGGTGCGTAGTAGTAGGGAAGGTCGTGAAAGATCGAGCCGAAGCGTGCGTACATCGGCTCAGCTGCACAAGCTCTGCGCATGGCTGCTGGCACCAAGGGGTTGTGCTGAACCATGTCGCCAAAAGTTAGGTGAAGCTGCGGGGCAGGCATGGGCCGATTCTAACAAGCTGCTCTGAATCACAGCAGGAAGAATGTTCCGATACGGAAGAGTTTTTCCGTCGCGGACACTTAGCACGCAAGGTTGGACCCTAAGCCATCCAGCGATTGGCCGGACGCTCTCTAACATCGGCGAGTAGCTGGCTGGAAAACGACTGCTACGGTTACTTCCGCGACGCTAGCAGCCGTGGTACAAACCCGGACCATGCGTTCTCGGCGGAATAAGTGGCGGAGCCTCGGCGCTCGCATCGGTGGGTTTCTGACGGTGCTGGTGTTTGGCCTTGGGCTTGGCGCTGCGGCGACGGGCTGTGTCGTCGTAAAACCCTATCAGCGCGAGCGCCTGACCGAGCGCTGCATGTCGCCGGGCTTTGGCGACGCCTCCGAGCTGAAGTTTCGCGGACACTGGGAAGGCTCGCGCCAGGGTGCCGAGGGCGGCTACGGCACAGCCGGCGGTGGCTGCGGATGCAACTAACAAGCCTTAAACAGCCACTGACTTGGCTTGGCTTCGTCGGGGTCTTGGGGATTTCAGCCAGCGCGCACGCTGATCAGATCCCGCAAAATCCAAGTGGCGAGGTCGCGCTGCGCGGCAACTACTGGCGCGATCGCAATACCCGAGTCGTAAACCCCACCGTCGATATCCGGCAAGAGCTGCCAAACCGGGTCGGGGTCTCGGCGCACTACATGCTGGATGCGATCACGTCGGCCTCGATCGCAGCTGGCGTCACCGCTGACGAGCCGTTTACCGAGCTGCGCCACGAAGCCGGTTTTGCCGTCGATATTCCGCTGCCAAACAAGGCCTCGCTCTCGCCCAGCTACAGCTACTCGACCGAGAGCGATTACTTTTCCCACAACGCCGGACTGCGCGGCAAGTTCAGCCTGTTTCAGGACAACACAGCGCTGCTGTTCGGCGTGGACTACGGTCACAACACCGTCGCCAAGCGCCTGGGCCCCACCGGCTATCTGCTGCAGGGAGTGCTGCAGACCGTACACCTGGTCGCGCTGGCGACGCAGGTCCTCAGTCGGCACATGCTGGGTAGTTTCTCTTATGAAGCCACCGTCGGCAGCGGCTACATGAACAATCCCTACCGACCGGTCTTCGTCTCTGGCGAGCGCCGCGAAGTCGAAAACCTGCCGACCTTTCGCCACCGTCATGTGCTGGCGCTGTCGCTGCACTCGATGTTTGTGCGCGACACGACGCTGATTCCGTACGTCACCCTGCGCCCAGCGCTGCGGCTGCACCTCGACTCCTGGGGACTAAAAGCGCTCAATCCTGAGCTTGCGACGTACTTGCCGATCGGTCCGGTGGAGCTGCGCTTTCTGCTCTCTTGGTACGAGCAGTGGGCGGTGGATTTTTATCGCAGCGACGGCATCAAGCCGCAAGGTACTCCGGACAGCTACCCCAGCTATGGCAGCGCGGGCGTTGAGTGGGGCACGAAGCTCAACCCGATGGGCCAGGAAGTACCCAACTTCGTCTATACCTCGGACGTGAAAATGGGCGAGTACTCATCGCTCACCGCCGAGCTGCAGCTAAAGTGGCGGCTGTCGTTTTTCAAAGGTGGCAGCCCGATCCTAGATCGCCTAGCCCGCAGCGTCATCGAGGTCTCAGGCGGTATGTGGTTTACCAACCGCGCCGTCGGCTGGCAGTTTGGAATCCCGCTGTCAGGCGAAGATCCCAGCGCCCCTGCTGGCTGTTCCAAGGTCTGCGCGGCTGGCTTTGCCGCCTTGGGCTACCACTTTCCGCTCTAACCGATCTGGTCTGCGTCAGCGCGCGTGACTAGCTTTGATCGCTAAGCCAGCGGTTCAGGTATTCGGCGTAGATCGGGTTGTGGAGCTCGATGTAGCGCCCCGACTCCGACGGCACCAGCAGGCCCAGATCTAGCAGATACGACTGCTCTTCGCTGACCCGCGACAGTGCGATCTGTTCGCCACCCAAAAGCCGCAGCAGCAGCTCTTGCGCATCTTTGCGATTGAGCAGCAGATCGCTCACAGACAAAAGATGCACGCAGTCCTCTTCCAGTAGCTGTGCGCAGGCCGCTCGAACCGTTGCCACCGATGGTGGAGTGACCGCAGCAGGCCGCATTGTGACCGGCATCGCCGCAGCTGATTCACTGGCAGGCAAAGTCCCAGCTGCTGGCAAGCGCGGCTGCCCAAGTTGATCGTCGATCAGATAACAAATGCGGCTGACCAGCCACGGCTGACCGCGCGTCTGCTCCCACAGCAGCTCCTTGGCATCGCGACGCCACGGCACACCGCTCTCGATCGAGTACTGCTCCAGCAGCGTATCCAGCTCACTCTGAGACAGCGTCGGTAGCGGCAGCGGCAGCGAGATATTCCACAGCGATCCGGTGCCGCGCGTCTCGTCTCCGGTCGGGCGCAGCTCGTCCCGTAGATCGCGAACATGGGTCTTGCCGCACAGCGTGATCGAGTGCGCAAACGGACGCCCATCCTCCGCCAGCGAGAGCGCGCTACGAAAGCTCCGCAGCATCGCCAGCACCAGCTTGCGCGGCGGCGCGTCGTACTCGTCCAGCAGCAGCACCAGCGGCTTGCCCAGCTTTTGCTGCACCTCGCCCAGCCAGCTGCAAAACGAGATCGACTGCGGCTCAATCGAGGTCCACTTCGGCAAGCTCGGCAGCGGATACGCCT
>JAGNNG010000195.1 GCA_017990795.1 Deltaproteobacteria bacterium | reverse complement strand
AACAGGTGCCCAAAGTTAGGCCAACCAGTGCCGCCAGGCGTTGCTTTTTGAGCTGTTACCAAAAAGTTGCGCCGCGCGCCTTCCGCGACCGTTCCGCAGTCCGCAGCACATCCCCACCTACCGGCGCTGCGCTGCAACGCGTCCTCACCGAGCTGTATGTCACCATGACGCTTGACGGCACCGCCGCCAAAAATACCCAGCCGCTGCCAGAGTCTGGCGCCGACGCTTTCGTGGTTCATCAGCAGATGGAGCGCTTCGGCATCCAGGTGCCCACGGGCAGCAGCTCGCTGGCGCTCTCGATCAAGGGCTTTGACACCAACCGCGCCATCGTGCGCACCGGCGATGTCACCTGGAGCTTGGCGCAGGGGCAGGATGTAGACGTCACCCTGGTTGTACCGACCCCGTAACGCGCGCTAGGTTGGTACGCAGCTTGGAACCACATCCACAAACCCAGTCTGACCTTACCTCTGCCGTGCTGGCGCACCTGTCAGCGCTCGCCGCCGCGCAGTCTCAGCCCTCCGCAGATGGTGATGCCGTTCCTGTTGATGCTTCACCCTCGTCTGCGGAGTGGCCCCCGCAAGTTTCCGAAGGACTGCCGGGGCCCGGCTACCTGGTGGTCTTGATTGGCCCGGTGTCGCTGCCGCTGTCTGCGCCGCTGCCGCCTGCTGTGGACGGCGCGTCCGGTTTGGCTGAATCGGTAGCCGCGGCCAAGGCCTGCTTTCTTGATCTCGGCGAGCGGGGCCTCTGTGTCTCAGCGCAAGCGGTCGGCGTAGGTGGCTTGATTGCTGCGCTGGCGCGGCTTTGTGCCTCTCCGTATTCTCTGCCCGTGGGTTGTACCGTGGTCCTGCCCACTCCGGTCCTGACGCCAGAGCAGCCGACCGCCCCATCGCTGCAGCAGCAGCTGTTTACCGCCATGCCCGGCTACTATTTGCTGGCCATTCCGGGTCACCGCCAAGCCGCAGCTCGCATCTTGGTGGCTGAGCGCGGCGTACCGATTTGGCTACTAGGCCGCAGCACTGGCAGTGAGCTTGTCATCCGGACCAGTGACGGTCCCGAGGACAACTCGTTTACCGAGATCCTACGCTTGCCGGTGGCGCAGCTGGCGCAGGTGTTGGACCCGGGGCTGTTCCCGCCGCCAGTGCCAGCGGAGTAGCCGCCGCCCCCGCCGCAGCGTGCGCCTGCTGCGTCTCGTTGTCCGGCCCAGCCTGCAGCCGATGCCCGGTGATGAGCCGCGCGCCGCGACGATAGCTAAAGTACTGATAAGCCCAGTTCAGCAGCACTGCGATCCGGTTGCGGAACGTGATCAGAAAGAACACGTGAACCAGCAGCCACAGCAGCCACGCCAGCAGACCGCCTAGCTGCAGCCGACCGATGTGGACAATCGCCGCCGCGCGCCCAATCGTTGCCATGCTGCCTTTGTCGACGTAGCGAAACGGCGTATAGGGCTTGCCGCGCAGCGCCGCGCGCAGGTTTTTGGCCACATGCCGCGCTTGCTGCATCGCCACCGGACTGACTCCCGGCAGCGGCTTGCCATCAGCCTGCAGAAACGAGGTCATGTCGCCGACCGCAAACACCTCTTTATGCCCCGGGATCGTTAGGTCAGGCTGCAGCACGACCCGGCCCCCGCGATCCAGAGGCACGCCCAGCGTCTTGCCCAGGTCGGCGGCGCGAACTCCAGCTCCCCACAGCACCGTGGCGGTGGGAATGTGCTGCTGCTCGATGTGGACGCCTTGCGCGTCAATGCTGGTGACGTGCAGACCCGTGCGCACCTCGACGCCTAACTTCGCTAGGTCAGCGCCGGCGCGTCGTGACAGCTTCTCTGGGAACGAAGCCAGAATGCGCGGGCTGCCTTCCAGCAGGATGACGCGCGCAGCTGCCGGATCGATGGTGCGAAAGTCGCGAGCCAGCACAAACCGGCTTAGCTCGGCCAGCGCGCCTGCCAGCTCTACGCCCGTAGGTCCGCCGCCTACGACCACGAAGGTCAGCAGGCGCTGCTTCTCTGCTGCGCTGTCACTGCGCTCGGCGGCTTCAAACGCCAGCAGCACGCGTCTGCGCACTTCAACTGCATCATCGATGTCTTTTAAGCCCACCGCATAGCGCGCCCAGTCTTCGTGTCCGAAGTAGTGGTTCTGCGCGCCTGCCGCCAAGATTAGGTAGTCGTAAGCCACCGCTCCGCTATCCAGCAGCACCTGTCGCTGCGCCACATCTACCGCTTTGGCGTGGGCCAGCAGCACCGACGCATTGCGCTGTCGCCCCAGCACCGATCGAATCGGCGCCGCAATGTCCGCAGGCGACAGACCCGCCATCGCCACTTGATAAAGCAGCGGCTGAAACAGGTGGTGGTTGCGATTGTCGATAAGAGTGATTCGCACCGGCGCGCTGGCCAGTGACTGTGCTGCGGTCAGTCCGCCAAAGCCGCCGCCGATGATGACGACGTGCGGCAAGGCGTCCTTTGATTTTGATGCGTCGGCCATGTTCTCACTCCCCCCCAGTGCGAAGTGAGGGCTTGCTTACCACTGCGTCCAGGCGCGCCAGCTGTTTTCCGCCACGCTGTAGTAGAAGCGGCTGTTGTCTTTGGTCGTGACCAAAAGGTCTTTGCCCAGCGGCCAGATGTGCAGGATGTTGTTGTCGCGGTCGATGTAGCGCATGGCCTGTGACGAGAACACGCGCCCCGTCTGGTCCATCGCGTACCAGTCGCCGCCGCGCGACACCAGCTGCGTCATCGCAAACGCAATCGGCTTTAGCTTCTGGTCCCAGCTGCCGCCCTTATATCGGTACACCGAGCCGTTCTCGACTAGGTACAGCGTCCCCGCCGAGGTCGAAAGCGTCGCATTCTTCAGCGAGCGTGGGTAAAGCTGCAGCGTGTCCTTGCCTTCGCTCGTCGCGATCATCAGTCGACCGTCATCCAGCAGCATGAACAGCTTGCCCTCGGTCGCCCGCACCTGCGCCACGCCCGAGATGCCGGAGTTGCGCCAAGTCTTGCTGACCAAGTCAAACCACATCAGCTGCTTTTTGGTATCGGTCGCGTACATGCCGCCGGTTACGTCGTCCACCGCTGCGATGCCAAAGCCGCTGGGACGCAGAACCTCGTACTGCGGCACTTTGGTGTCCATCTTGCGCCACGTACGCCCGGCTTTGTCCGACAGCAGCAGCGGGAACAGCTCTGCCACCACTTTGGTCTTGGCCGGGTTCTCTTTGACCATCGCGCTGATGATGCCGTTGATGGTTTCGACCGAATCCAGTCCCGCGATCGCCGCTTTGCCGCGCAGCGCCATCGCGCCGATAAACTCGCTGTGGACGTGTAGGGCAGTGCGGCGCTCTAGCTTTTGCCCCAGCGCCAAGCCCAGCGAGATGCGCACCGCTTCCACCAGGTTGCGCGAGTCGCTGCCCAGTTCCGGCACGCTTTGAATCGGTTTTTCCGGGGGCGCCGCGCCGGTTTGGCCCGCCAGCAAGCTAACAATCGCCTCGATCGGTCGGCCCAGCCCCGCCGTGCTTGTGGACTTGTCCGAGAACGTCGAGATGCCCACCAGCCGCCCCGTGGCCGTGAGGATCGGCCCGCCCGAGTGCTCCATGCTAAGCGGCGGGTCCATCTCCACCATGTCCGAGCGCACTGCGCCAATGCTGCCCGAGCTCATGGCCAGCGTCTGCCGACCGCGCGTGCGCAGCGCCACCACTTCCACCCCAACCGTGGCCACGCCGCGCATGTCGTAAAGGTCCAGGCTGCGATACGGCTTCTTGGCCGGAGGCTCTGGCAGCTTCAGCATCACCAAGCGGCTGACGCTATCGACCCGCACCACCTGCGCCGGTAGCGCCAGGTCCTGATGCGAGCGCAAAAACGACAGCGGATCTTCATCCCCCGCCAGTGACGGGTCGTACAAGAACGCAAAGACCTGGCCTTGCTCGACTCCACTAAGCAGGCGGGCATCGCTGACCACCACGCCCTGCGGCTTGACGATGACGCCCAGCGTTGCGCTGTAGTTATTGTCCTTTTTGGCCACCAGCATCACCGTGGCAGGCGCGGCTTTTTGAAAGACCTCTGCTTTGCTGACCGGCGGTGACTTGGGCGGGACGACTAGCTTTTGTGCGACGGGCGCTTTGGCCGCAGGGGCTGCAGCCACGGGTTTTCCAGGAGCGCCAGCTTTGCCTGCGGGGGCTTTTGCTCCGCCTGCTTGCTGCACTTGCGCGGCGTCGGCAGCTTTGGCTGGAGCGGCTTTCTGCGTCTGCGCGGCGTCGGCAGCTTTGGCCGGTGTCGCTTTTTGCGTTTGCGCCGCGTCGGTGGTCTTGGCTGCAGCTGGCGCTGGGGCCGGCTTGCTTGCAGGCGCCTGGGCCGGGGCTTGCAGCGGCGTGACCGGCACCGAGGTCTGCGCGTGGACTGGTAAGACCGACAGCAAGAGCCAGCCAAAAGCCAGCCAGCCAGTTAGGGTTTGGCGTCGTCGGCTGCTTCGGGGCAGCGGGGAAAGACCAGCGGCCTGCACTCGCATCGCCTGCATGGGCACCGCGCACTGCGGCGGCTGGTTAGGCACTGCTGCCGCCTGTAGCTCTGGGGAAAGACCTGTGAGACTGGCTGTCTCTTTCGCACCGCTCGACACCATCAACCTCCGTGGCAAGACCCGTAAAGCCGTCCCAGGTTTCCCTGGCGGCTGCGCATAAGTGCTTCATTTTACGCCGAGTGACGCCGGATCTGCACAGCACAAAACACGCGCCTTGCCCCCGCAGCCCCACGATCTTCACCAAGAGCGACGGTCCCCAGCCGCGCCGCCGCCGACAAACCAGCGCCCGCGCCGCCGCCTGCGACACCAGCAGCTAGCAGCGCCCAGCCGCAGAGCTTTGGCCAACCAGTAAAGTGATCAGGTCTGACCAGAAGGTCTTGCCAGCC
>JAGNNG010000194.1:1651-4886 GCA_017990795.1 Deltaproteobacteria bacterium | reverse complement strand
GGGCCACAAAACAGAACGTGGTCCATGGCCTCGTTGCGACGGCGCGCAGCTTCGACAAATATTTTCAGGTTATCCACGACGCGGTGCTGACCGATGTACTCGTCAAAGTTGCGCGGGCGTAGCGCCGCATCATAGGCGTCTTCGTGTGCCAGCCGGGCTGGTTCTAAGACTGGGGCCAGCCGCACTGGCTCGCTGTGCTCAGTGACGTAGCTGGCCGCTGCCGCGCTACTTTGAGAGCCGATGGAGGCCCGCCCACCCGGTACGTTTCGCTGGGAGGTATCTGACGGCGCTGCGTCTACGTGTCGCTTCCGAGGCATGTGCGGCATCCTGCCACAAGCCACCCACAAAAGGCGTGGCTCGTTGCAGAGGTTTTGCATAGGCCTAGTCGCGCGCCGTGATAGTAATATTTCCACTATGCGCCTCATTCCGTATGCCCTGACAGATGTGGGTCGCAAGCGGCAGCACAACGAAGACAGCTACCTGATTTCGCAAGACCAGGACCTGTTCGCGGTGGCTGACGGAATGGGCGGGCATCGAGCAGGCGAAAAGGCCAGTCGCATGGCGATCGAGCGACTGCGTGAGTCCCTGGTCTCACCCCGCAAGAATGCGACACGGGACGAAGTCCTGGGTCACCTGCAGCGCGCGATGACTATCACCGGGGCGGCGATCTTCGACGCGGCACAGAGCGATCCGAACCTGGCTGGGATGGGTACAACGCTCACCTCGGTTCTGTTCCACGGCACCCGAGCCTACGTGGCGCATGTTGGAGACTCCCGCGCCTACTTGTATCGCGATGGCCGCGTGCAGCAGATCACCCACGATCACTCCTGGGTGGCCGAGCAGGTCAAGGCGGGTCTTCTGACCGAGCAAGAAGCCAAAGAGTCGCGCTTTCGTCACATCATTACGCGCTCGGTCGGCTTTGAGCGTGAGGTGCAGGTCGACGGCACGATCTGTCCTGTACAAGCTGGTGACTGTCTCTTTCTCTGCAGCGACGGCCTCTCGAACTACATGGAAGAGAGCGACTTCTCAGAGATTCTGACCCAGTACTCGTATCGCGAGGTGCCACAGATGCTGGTGGGTCTGGCGAATGCTCGCGGCGGGGATGACAACATCACCGTTGTGCTTGTTCATATCGCCAACGACTACTCGACCAGCCTTGATTTGGCCCAGCGTCCCGGTGGGGTTGTGACGATCGGGGGGCAGTCCTAGCCGTTTTGGTACAGCAAGCAGCGCGGCTTGTTCTAACCAAGACAGGGGAGGGGGCTTTACGGCGTGCTGCGTGCTGCGTCGGCTTTTTCCAGTGAAGAGCGGGCGAGCGCGGACAGCTTGGGGTTTGGGCTGGCGGCCCAGGTCTCAAGCGTGTGATAGGCAGCTATTCGGACAGCAGCCTCGGTATCAAAGGCAGCCACATGACCAAGCAGGGCTGCGGACTCGGCAAGCTGCAAGCGCTGCAGGGCCATTACTACGTTGTGTCGGCCCGGGCCGGTACCGCGATGCAGAGCAGCTTCCAGCATAGGCAGCGCCTTGCGACCATAGGGTGCGATGGTGTGAAACGCGCGCTCTGCTACTTCTCCGCGCTCGGTGCAAAGGATCTGGACCGAGCCCCGTAGATCGCCTGTTGGCTCATTGCAGCCCGCCAGGTTGCCCCAAAGCAGTACTCCCCAAGCGGCAAGCCAAAGAAATTTTGCAGTGAGCTTGTCTTGGCTGTTGGGACTTAAAAGCTGGCCTGGCTTGGCCTTAGGAATAAGAAAGGGACGCGTGGCTGAGACCATCTTTATCGACAGTATCACGCGTGCTTGCGACTGTGGCTGCCAGGATTGTCAGGAACAAAGGGAGGGCTTTTCTCTGGGGCAAAGGCCTGCGCCAAGCTGTCTAAGTTCTTGACAGGTAAGAGAGAAAGCTGCTACCAAACAGACCTTCCTCTATTCATATCAAGCGACCTAATTCCGTCGCAAAGTTACTCTCAAGAGAACGAAGGAGAACGCTGTGAAGCGCACATATCAACCGCACAAGATTCGCCGCAAGCGCACCCATGGTTTCCGCGCGCGGATGGCCACTTTGGGAGGACGCAAGGTCTTGAGCCGTCGTCGCCGCAAAGGTCGCGCCAAGCTCTCGGTCGAGATTCACGCCAAGTAGTCGTTAGTTAGTCCTGGTTGGCTTCACGCAGCGATCTCATCGCTGCACCCATTCACCAAGTCTCATCACGAATCGAGCAGGTAACTGGCTCGTGCCCACTTCAGTTTATTCGGTCAACAGTCTGCGGAGTCAGCGCGATGTCCAGCAGCGAGTCTCACAGGAGATGCCGTGAACACGCTGGATTTTTGCCTGCCCAAGTCCGAACGAATCCTGAAGCGCCGCGAGTATCTCCACATCCAGTCCCGAGGTCGCAAGCTCTCCTCTCCAAGCTTCTTGGTGTTCGGACTTGTGGCCTCGCCGAGCGACGAGGCCGGACCGCCGCGAATCGGAATCACCGTCTCGCGGCGCGTTGGTGGTGCTGTCGTCCGCAACCGCGTCAAGCGCTTGGTTCGCGAGGCTTTTCGTCACGACAAGCAGCAGTTTCCGCGTGGTCTAACGATGGTGGTCGTGGCCAAGGCCGCCGCTGCCGCGCTGCAGCTTGCGCAGGTCGTGCAAGAGCTCAAGGACATCCAGCGCAAGCTCGCGGTCAGTCGCTGCAGCGGATGATGGACAGATGCTGACCTCGGGACTTGTCAACGACCGGCCCGCAGCAATTCAGCCGCCAGTGAGTCATCCATGCAGTCACCAGGCTTCGGCGGTGGTGATAGCTGCGGCGCCAAGCGACCCACCGGGAGCGCTGGCTGGCCGTAGCTGTGCTCCCCAGCTAGGCTTGGGAAAGATGACGGCGCTGGTTTCGCTACTGTCTGTAATGTTGCTGCGTCTGGCGATGGGAGCGCTGCGTATCTACCAGCGCTTTGTCTCGCCGCTGCTGCGAGCTGTCTTTCGTTCCGAGTGTCGCTTCTATCCAAGCTGTTCTGAGTATTCACGGCAAGCGCTTTTGCGGTATGGACTTGCACGCGGCCTTCGGATGACGGCCTTTCGTTTGTGCCGCTGTCACCCCTTTCATCCCGGCGGATACGACCCGCCCGAGCCTTAGGAGAAGACTTCCCCCATGTCCCAGGAAAAGCGGGCCCTTATTGCAGTGGGCTTGTGTCTGCTTGTGCTTCTTGGTTGGCCAGCGATTATGAATCGGTTCGGCAAGAAGCCGACCGCTGCGGTC
>JAGNNG010000194.1:0-1551 GCA_017990795.1 Deltaproteobacteria bacterium | reverse complement strand
GAGTTCTCCGAGCAGACCCTCCAGCCCGGCCAGTCCGTCACGCTCCCCATTGCCATCTACGGCGGCCCCAAGCTGCCCGAGCTGCTCGATGTGGTCACGGTCGGTGGGCAGCCCGCTGGCCTCAAGACCGCCATCGACTACACCCTAGAGGTCATTGCGCGGCCCCTGCTGTGGATCCTGCGCCAGCTGTATCACCTGGTCCACAACTGGGCCTTGGCCATCGTCCTGCTGACCGGCCTGGTGAAGCTCCTCACCCTGTGGCCTTCCTACAAGTCGATGCAGTCGATGAAGGCGATGGGCAAGCTGAAGCCGCAGATTGACGCCCTCAAGGTCAAGTGTGGTGACGACCAGCAGCGCTTTAACACCGAGATGATGGCGCTGTACAAAAAGCACGGCGTAAACCCAGTCGGCGGCTGCCTGCCGATCCTCATCCAGATGCCGATCTACTTTGCGCTGTACTCGATGCTTGGCAATGCCGTGGAGCTGTACCGCGTGCGCCTCGGCTGGATCCCTGACCTGACGGCCTCGGACCCCTACTTTGTGCTGCCGCTGGCCACCGGAGCGCTGATGTTCCTGCAGACCAAGCTCAGCCCGGCCTCGCCCGATCCGCAGCAGAAGATGATGGCCAACCTGATGCCGATCATGTTCACCGTCTTTAGTATCTTCCTGCCGGCGGGTCTGACGGTCTACATCATGACCAACACCATCTTGGGCATGGCGCAGCAGTCCTACATGAATCGCGACTCTGGCGGCAAGGATGCGCCCCAGCCAGTACCGGTGGCAGTGACCAAGCGCAAGAGGTAGCCGCTCCGCCATCCCTTCCCTGGCCAGCAGTGGCCGCCCTCCGCCTTTCTTCGAGCTTCCCTTCATGACACAGCAGCTTGTTTCCAGCAGGACCATCGCCGCCATCGCCACGGGCAGCGGCGGTGGGGTCGGCATTGTGCGCGTAAGCGGCCCCCAGGCGCTGCAGATCGGTCAGAAGGTCTGCGCGCCCTGGCCCAACGACCTTTTAAGCCACCACCTCTACCTTGGCCATGCTCACTCCCAGCGTCTGGGCGGCCAGGCCTTGGCATCGGGCTCGTCCGACCCGCAAGGCATGGCGCCTTCGTCCCTACCGGCGCGCATCGATCAAGTGCTGTTCGTGGTCATGCGCGCCCCGCACTCGTACACCGGGGAAGATGTCCTAGAGATCCACGGCCACGGTGGGGCCATCACCCTGCACCTGATCTTAGAGGCCTGCCTAGATGCCGGTGCCGACTCTGCTGCCCCAGGCGAGTTTACGCGGCGGGCCTTCTTGGCAGGCAAGCTAGACCTGACCGCAGCCGAGGCGGTGGCGCAGCTGGTATCGGCACAGTCTGTCTCGGCAGCGCGGCAAGCCCAGCGCCAGCTACACGGCGAGCTAGGCCGAGTCGTGGCCGAGCTCCGTCGTCGCCTAACCGTCCTTCTGGGCGACTTCGAGGGCATGCTCGACTCCCCAGACCTCGACGCCGACACCGAAGTCCTGGCGCGTGCCCAGCCGGAGCTAGCCGCTCTAAGTGCTCGCATCAGCAG
>JAGNNG010000193.1:1572-4898 GCA_017990795.1 Deltaproteobacteria bacterium | reverse complement strand
ACGCGTAGTTGTCGGTAAAGCACGGGATGGGGGTGACTTGCAGCGGCATGGCGCCATCTTATGCTGGACGCTTGGCTTGTGGTGTGCCGGCTGGCAGCTGCGAGGTGACTACAGCCAGTGGCACGCCTCGTAATCGACCCAGTCGCTACCCTGGATGCCATCTTGCAGGCCCAGAAACATCGGCGGGTCCTCGGCTGGTGTGCGCACCCCGCCGCGTAGATAGCTGGCGTTGTGGGCGTTCTCCCAGACCTCGATGTGCGCCAGACCTAGCTCGGCGGCGACGGCGCGGGCGGCGTGCAGGACGTTGCGGACGTGCTCTAGCTCGGGATGGCGCGGGTCGTGAGAGGCGGTGGGACCCAGCAGCTGCGGCCCCGGACAGAGCATCAGCACCCGCAACAGCCCTACTTGGCGGGCTTGGTCGTCGCTCTGCTCGGGATAAATCGGCATCCACAGCGCAAACGCGGAGCCAGCCTGAGCGCCCACCCACGGACTGCTTGGATGCGAGAGGGCTTCGCCATAAAACCGTCCACGCTGCCAGTGCCAGTCGAGCTGCTGTGGGCTGGTCTGCACACACAAGCTGGGTCGAAACGTCTGATAGCGCTGCTGCAACAGGGCCGGCACCGCCGACTCAGAGAGCCAGCGCCAAGGCAGCTCGGCAGGCAGCCGCTCACGCGATTTGTCGACGGCGGCGTAGCGTGTAAGGCGCAGCGGACGCACCACGTAGCCAAGCCGCGCGTAGAGCTTGGGGTCCACTTCCGAGAACAGGTAACAGCCAAGGATGCCCTCGCTGCGCAGCTGCTCGTGGAGGCGGCTGAGGAGCTGGCTGGCGTAGCCGCGACCGCGCAGCTTTTCCTCGACAAAGACGCTGGCGACGCCGTGGACTAGGCCGGTCTGGACTTTGCCCGCGCGGGTGTGGGTGGCGGGGACTTCGTAGGTCTCGCAGCTGGCGAGCAGCTGGGCACCTTCGAGAAGGCTCCACTGACGGAGGCCCTGCGAGAAGGCCAGCGCGCGCATCCGTCGCTCGCGGCGCAGATATTCCTCGATCGAGAGCGACTTGCCCCAGCTGGTGTAGGTCAGCCGATCGATGTGCTCAAGCTGCGGCGGCACGACGGCTTCTTGCTGGTGCTTGGCAAGGCTGCTGATCCGGGTCGATTGAAGCTGCATGCCTGCATCCTAGCAGCCCCGACCGGCCAGCTTGCGCCGCTCCTGTCGTGCCTCCCAGGTACAGACCAGCCCAGGTCCCCCCCGAGTCGTCCGTGTGGGCCGCTACGCTGCGCCGCTAGCCAGTGCGTCCTGCTGAATCGATCGCTCGCGGAGCAATCGGTCCCCCCTTCGCGCTGCTGCAGGGCCTACAGACTACCTGGGCTGGTCAGTCCCTGATGAGAACAAATTTAGAATGCCATATTACAAAGTTTTCTGTCTATGGAAGAACTGCGGGAACCACCTGAAATCAGGGCAAACACGGGCTGTCGCGCGACCTGTAAAAGCCTGGTTTGCATGACCTGTCGACTTTGAAACGGCCCTGTAATTCTGTTTTTTTGCGAAAATAAGAGGCTGCCAAGTGCCTACAGACTGGTGTGGGTGGGGCAGGGCGTCGGGCGGCGCTTTTGGAAACGGCGCAAGGAGGCCAAGGTGAGTACGATTGCGATCTCGTGTCCTTCCTGTCGTAGCGGCAACACCGTGGAGATTCGCGAGCTGCTGCAGCGGCCTCGTTGCACGCGCTGCAGTGCGCAGCTGGGACCCAGCGCGCCCGTCGAGCTAACGCGCGATAGCCTGAGCGCAGTGCTGGAGGAATCGCCGCTGCCGGTGCTGCTGATGGTTCACTCGCAGTGGAATCCGCAGAGCACGATGGCGCAGCCGGTGGTGGTGCAGGTCGCGCAGCGTCACAGTGGCCGTCTGCTGTGCGCCCGCATCAGCGCCGATATGTTTCCGGACGTCAGCAAGCGCCACGGGGTCACGACGCTGCCCGCGCTGATTCTGTTTCGCGGCGGCAGCGAGAAGCGACGTCTTACGGGCGCTCACTCGGTGGCTGAGGTCGACAAGCTGGTGACCGGGTAAGCGCAGCCTGCGTCGGGATGCGACTTAGGGCATCAGCAGCGGGATAAACAGGCTTAGCAGGATCAGCACGACCCCGAGTGCAAAGATCGCCGCCCCGAGCAGCGCAGACAGCAGCAGCAGCACCGACTCATTCTGCAGCCACCTTAGCTTGCGACGCTGAATGTGGCGCGCCGAGCGCAGGACCTGATACAGCCCTATCATCCACAGCCCGCCCGCCATAAAGAAGTCTAGCCACGAGAGCAGCATGGGTTACTTCGGCTCCGCGGGGTCGCTGTGCTGCGAGTACAGCAGCGTCGCCAGCAGCGCAAAAAACAGCGTACACAACATCGTCACGCCCCGAAGCGGGTCCATTGCATGGTTGGCGTAGCCGCGGAAAACTGGGCGCAGGCCGTCTATTGAGATGGCCGCATTGCCGTCGCTGCATGAGCGCAGCTGACCTTCACGCTTGCAGGCGACCACTGTGACCTGAGTTCCCGGCTGGAGGCTGGCCTCGTAGTAGTGCAGGGTGCCGCGGTAGTGCTCAAGCCCGGGGCACAGGTTGCGCATGCGCTCGGGAATGTCGCGGGTGCTACTGGGCTTGCCAAAGTCGAGGGCGACGCGATTCCAGGCTACCGATTCCAGGGTGGTGCTCTTTAGGAGGTGGACATGGTCATCGTCGATCGGCAGCCGTAGCGGAACTGTGCGCAGGCTGTCGCGGAGCAGCAGGCCCTCGTCGTCACCTTTGGAACAGACGGTAGTGGTGTAGGTGCTTTTCCCGGACTTACGGGTCTCGGTGACCCAGGCGTACCAGATGGCGCTGGGCTGGCTGCTGGGCGTCTCTTTTGGCTCCGTGGAGTGCAGCGCAGCTTGAAGCCGGGCCGGGCCCGAGAAGCTGTCGCCAAGCTGCAGCAGCGGCACTTTTTGGTAGCTAATCAGCCTTGGCAGCTCGCTTTTCCAAAGGCGCTGCAGGATCAAGTCGCCCCATACGCCAGCCCCCAGCGACGCCCCCATAAGCCCCAGGAGCTTGAGTACGAACATGATCGTCTGCTGGGTGGTTCGCTCCGCCATCTGGTCGCTCTAGCTTGTCCTACAGGATGCCGTGTCGAGGAAGCGCTGGGAACGGCGTTTTTTTAGGTGCTGGTATTGCCACTGAATCAGCGGCGGCGGCGCTGCGGCCTGCACCGAATTGTCACGATCGCCGGCCAAGCGGTGGCCAGGTGGACTGCTTTTGCGCTACACAGGCGGGCACTGTGACGCGCTTTATTTATGGTCTGGAACTTTGGTCTACG
>JAGNNG010000193.1:0-1472 GCA_017990795.1 Deltaproteobacteria bacterium | reverse complement strand
GGCGGCGCTGCGGCCTGCACCGAATTGTCACGATCGCCGGCCAAGCGGTGGCCAGGTGGACTGCTTTTGCGCTACACAGGCGGGCACTGTGACGCGCTTTATTTATGGTCTGGAACTTTGGTCTACGGCTCTGCCGCAGGCCTTGCTAGCTGAGCATCAGCCTCGCCCTTGCGAGCGAATGACGGTCTTGCCATGAGCCAGCCGCGAAGCGCCGAGTTTTCGCTGCTGCAGGCCATCCAAAGTCCATCGTTTACGCCTCGGCAGCGCGATGCGGCAGCGCTGTGGCAGCTACTTTTGGACGGAGCCGACCTGGGGCTGGTGGTTTTAGCGCTGACACGGCTGGGTCCGACCGGCGCAGCAGCGGGACTGTCCAGGATTCAGGCGGAGCAAGGAGCCTCGCGGGCGCTGCTGGTACGGGCGCTCGGCAGGCTGGGAGCTGCAGTCAGCACCGCCGAGATTCGGCAGGCGCTGCATCGGCTGCTGGAGGACCCGGACGCCAAGGTGTCGCGTTATGCGGCGATTGCGCTCGGCAAGCTCCCGCATAGTCCGCAGACTGAGGAGCTGCTGCTTATGCAGCTGCAGCGGGCCGCAAATCCTCAGGCGCAGCGGGTCTTGGCGGAAGCGCTGGGCAAGGTCGGTAGCGAAGCGGCCCTGCGTACGATGGCGCAGCTACATCAAAGCTCGGAGGCGTCGTCGTCTGCGCCGCTGCTGACCCAGACCGTCCAGCGCGCCGAGTTGCGGCTGCAGCGGTCACTGCTGCGAGCGCAGTCTCTTCCCGGAGAGCAAGCGATAGATGTCGAGGCTCAATTTCCGGGGCCTACGCAGGTGACGCTGCGCTGCCGCTCCGGTTTGACTTCGATTTTGGTGGATGAGCTGCTTGCCGCGCGGCTGCTGCGCCATCGCCACGAGGCCCACGTCGAGGACGCCGGTCAGCTGGGTCAGCCGGGTCGCGTGACCCTGACGGTAACTGGTCCGCTGTCGCAGCTGTTTGCCGCGCGAACATTTGTGGACTGGATATTGCCGCTGCCCTTGGACCCGGTGTCGTCGCTGGCCGCGCTGCCGCAGCAAGTAGCACTGGCGCTGAGCAGCGAAAGAACGCAGGCGCTTCTGCAGGCTCTGTCCGTGTCGCCGCTGCGTTATCGGATCGAGCTGTCGGGTGCCGGTCATCGCCGGGCCTTGGTATGGCAGCTGGCGCAGGAGATCGGTCATCGCTGTCCGCACCTGCTAAACGATCCCAAAGACAGCCCGTGGGAGCTGCTGATTGACGACAGCGCGCTCAAAGTCAGTGGCGCGGTGCGGCTGGCGCTGCGTCCGCGACAGCTGCCCGATCCGCGCTTTGGCTATCGCGTGGGGGATGTTCCGGCTGCTTCGCATCCGACGCTGGCTGCGGCTCTGGCAAAAGTGGCGGCAGTGGCTCCCGGGGAGGTGGTGTGGGACCCGTTCGTGGGCTCGGGCAGCGAGCTGATTGAGAC
>JAGNNG010000192.1 GCA_017990795.1 Deltaproteobacteria bacterium | reverse complement strand
GAGTTTTTAGGACGCCTGCCGATCATTGTCTCGTGCGACTCACTGGATGAAAAAGCGCTGGCCGACGTGCTGTGGCGACCTAAGAACGCGCTGACCAAGCAGTATCAGCGCCTGTTCGAGATGGAAGGCGTGCAGCTGAGCTTTACCGAGGACTCGCTGCTGGCGGTCGCGCGCGAGGCGTACCGGCGCAAGTCTGGGGCACGCGGCCTACGCGCCATCATGGAAGAGATCATGCTGGAGATCATGTACGAGATTCCGTCGATGACCGGCGTAAGAGAGTGCGTGATCAATGCTGAGGTCGTAACCAACCATCAGCGCCCGCAGCTCATCCGCGAAAAGAAAGCCAGCTAGCTGCCCTCGAATCCTCACTGTCAAGCCGCCCACGATTCCTGCGTGGGTTCTTTTGCAATCGCTTAGACACTCTTTGCTTTGGGATCGCTACTGCGCTGGCTAGCTCGGTTGGTTCGCGGCGCTTGAGCGCAAGCGTCGCGGTTGATGGCGTGTAAGCGCTGTCGCTGTACCTGAAGTCAGACCAGGGGGCTCATCGCCTAGTCGTGGTAAACGCGGTTGACACCCACGCAGTAGACCTTTAGAGTACGCTACCCAATGAAATGCCAGGCCACATTGTCACCGACGGCAATAACACGCCTGAGTAGTGCTCGTTAAATCTTAAATTGTTTCGCTGCCACCAAGCACCGTAAGGGGTCGTTACATGCTGAAAGAACAGGAGAAGCAGCAGCTGCACGATGTGCTGAAGTTGGAACGCGAGCGCTTGCTTCGCAATGCCAAGGACGGCCTGAAGTTCAGCATGGAGCGGGAGCGGAGCATTGGCCGCGACTCCATCGATGAGTCGATGGAAGAAGAGCTGTTCTCTACCGAGCTGCGCCTGCGCGATCGTGAGAAGTACCTGCTTCTGAAGATCAATGCGGCGCTGGATCGCCTAGAAGCTGGCAGCATCGATGAGTGCGAGGACTGCGGCGAGAAGATCTCGTTTCGTCGCTTGATGGCGCGCCCTGTCACGACGCTGTGCATCGACTGCAAAGAAGAGAAAGAGAAAGAAGAGCTGGCCAAGTCCCAGATCGTGGGTCGCGCCAGTGTCGACTCGGATCAGATGCCTGATTCGATGGATGAGGAGTAGGCTGCCGCTGTTTGTTGGCAGCTGCAGCTTTGGCCGGAGTAGGTCAGAGTGTCTTTTGAATTTTCACGGTGTGAACCGCTCAACCGCGCGGCGTTTTTCCTCTCTGCTGCGCAATTTTTAAGGCGCACGGTTTGGCAACGCCGAGCCTAATTTGGTAGATTAGGGCTTCGCTATTATTCCATGGAGCATCAGCGCTATAAACTCACCGACCGTCTGGATGCTGGCGGTATGGCTGAGGTCTTCCGCGGCGTAGCGGAGTCCACCGTCGGTGGTCTGAAGCGGAACGTTGCGATCAAGCGCATCCTTCCTAACCTCACCAAGAACAAGAAGTTTGTGCAGATGTTCTTGGATGAAGCCAGGTTGGCGCTCCATCTGCAGCATGCCAATGTCGTGCAGGTCTTCGACATCGGCGTCTCGGACCCAAGCGGCACTGGAGCCGAGTCCGCGTACTTCCTGGTCATGGAGTACGTGGATGGCTGCAACCTAAAGGTCATCCTCGAGTCGATGAAGGTGCAGGGACAGCGGCTTGCAGTGAGCCAGACCTTGTACCTGATGATGGAGGTCTGCAAAGCGCTGTCCTACGCGCATGACCTCGTCGACCCTGAGACGGGACGTCCGCTGGGTATCGTGCATCGCGATATCTCGCCGCCAAACATCCTGGTTTCCAAGCGAGGGGAGATCAAGCTGGCCGACTTCGGACTGGCCAAAGCTACCTCTCAGCTGGAGAACACCGATCCTGGCGTCGTCAAAGGCAAGTTCAGCTACCTATCGCCAGAGGCCGCGATGGGTGTCGATGTGGACTGCCGCTCAGACATCTTTGCCGTCGGTATTCTGACCTACGAGATGCTGACCGGTAAGCGCCTTTTCGACGGTGAGACGGACTACAAGACGGTGCAGCTGGTGCGCCAAGCGCAAGTGCCGCCGCTGACTCCGCAAAATCCTGATATCACGCCAGAGCTTGAAGAGATTGTACGGAAGGCGCTGGCCAAAGATCCGGCAGAGCGCTACCAGCGCGCCGAGGACCTCGGGGATGCCATTGCGCAGTACCTGTTCTCGCGCAACCTAAAGGTCACCAGCCGAGACATTGAGCAGCTGATTGCGCGCTGCTTGGCCGAGCGTCAGCGCAGCAAGCCGCAAAAGCCAGTCGGCTCGCTGATCGACAACCTGATCCAAGACGAGATCCTAAAGTTCACGTCGCTAGATGAGGTCGGTCCTGACGCTGCACCAAAGAAGCCGGAAGTTGCAGGCAACGCGCCGCTAAACCACGAGTCGTTTATCGACACTCGGCAGTGGGGCGACAGTGAGACCAGCATCCCGCCGCGGTCGGGGCAGTCGCTAAGCCGGTTCTCTGGTGCAAACCAGACGGTGCAGCCGCTTGAGGCATTGCTGGAGGGCGCCTCGGCGACCACCACCATGATGCCGATTCCCAGCGACCCAAAAGATGTCAAGGAAGGCGAAGCCAAGCCCGAGGCCCAGGTTGCTCCCAGTCAGCAGACGGGCGGCTCTAAGGTCACTCTGTTTATCGCTATCGGTGCGGTGATCGCCATCCTGCTCGGCGTGCTACTGCTGCTTCGCAAGTAGGACCGTTCTTCTCTCAAAAAAGCGACTCCTGCCGAGCCGCTCTTGTTGCAGACATAGGCCTTTGCCGACGGCAGCTCTCACAAAAATACCGGTACTACTTGGTGGCGTCCTTGCGACGTGCATGAATTAAGGAACCAAGCCTGCAGCTGCAGCCGAGCCCAGCCGACTACCCTTTGGGACATGGAGCAACACCGTGAGCGAGACCCCAAAGTTCCATCCGCACCGTGGTCCGATTCCCCGTGTCTTGGCGCTGGTCTTGGCGGGCGGCGAGGGTCGCAGGCTGTGGCCGCTGACAGCTGACCGCGCCAAGCCTTCGGTACCGATGGGCGGACGCTACCGCTTGATCGACTTTGTGCTCTCAAACCTGGTGAACTCTGGGTTTAACAAGATCAAAGTCCTTACGCAGTACATGAGCGACTCGCTCAACAACCACCTTTCCCGAGGCTGGCGGCTGCCCGCGATGCTCGATCAGTACGTGGAAGCTGTGCCCGCGCAGCAGCGTCGAGGCCGCGAGTGGTTCAAGGGCTCTGCTGACGCCATCTATCAGTCGCTAAACGTCATCACCGACGAAGACCCCGATCTGGTGCTGATCTTCGGCGGCGATCATGTCTACAAGATGGATGTCCGTCAGATGCTCGACTTCCACTTGGAGACCGGCGCTGAGTGTACCGTCGCTGCGATTCCCGTTCCGGTGGCAGAGGCGCGCGCCTTTGGTGTCATCCAAGTCGACTCCAACTGGCGCATCTTGTCGTTTAGCGAAAAGCCCGAGGTACCCGCCGAGATTCCGGGCCGACCCGGCTGGGCGCTCGCCTCGATGGGCAACTACATCTTCGACAAGAGCACCTTGGTCGCAGAGCTTTTAGCCGACGCCGAAGGCAAGCTGGGCACCCAGCACGACTTTGGCCGCAACATCCTGCCCGACATGGTGGGTCAGCGCGCCCTGTACGCCTACGACTTCATGCGCAACGAGATCCCCGGCATGGACGAGCGTGAGCGCGGCTACTGGCGCGACGTCGGCACCATCTCGCAGTACTACCTGGCCAACATGGATCTGGTGCAGGTGGTGCCGGTGTTTAGCCTTTATAACCCGCGCTGGCCGGTCCACACCTGGATGCGCTCGCTGCCACCGGCCAAGTTCGTCTTCAACGAAGAGGGCACCAGCGCCAACCGCCGCATCGGCTTTGCCACCGACTCGCTGATCAGCGAGGGCTGCATCATCTCTGGCGGCCACGTCGATCGCAGCGTCCTGGGCCCGCGCGTGCGCGTAAACAGCTACGCCCAGGTCGAAGCCAGCATCCTGCACGAGGGCGTCGACATCGGTCGTCACTGCAACATCCGCCGCGCCATCATCGACAAGCACGTCCGCGTCCCCGCTGGCACCCAGGTGGGCTTTGACCTCGAGGCCGACCGCCGCCGCTTTCAAGTCTCTGACGGGATCGTAGTCATCCCCAAGAACCACGATTTCGGCTAACCAGCCGCTTGGCGTCTACGCAGTCACTTGGCGTCCGCCTGGGGCTAGCTTGTCGCTTGGGTCGTGGTCGCTGCCAACTCCAGCCAGTCATCCTCTGCTGACACCACCTGAAAGTGCTGCCCAGACCCCGGCATGACCAGCGCTGGCTGCTCCATCAAGCGTCCGTCAATCAGCGCCGCGCACGCCGTCCCCAGCACCTCCAGCGCTTCCGCTTCGGTCATCCCATCGTGCAGCGCCAGTCTTACATCTGGCAGCCCTAGGGACTCCATGCCGCGGCTGTGGTAGCGCTTCTGCCCCGCCGTCTCCTCCAGCGCCCAGTCGAGCCACAGCCGCAGCGGAGGTGGCACCGCCAGCAGCGCGCCAGCACTAGCGCCGGACTGCGCAGCAGCATCGCCGGGCAGCAAAGTTTCCTTCGGCGGAGCGTCCGCCAACAAAGACTCAGGCGGCGGAGCTTCGGGCGGCGCAGGCTCGGTCAGCAAAGGCTCGGGCGGCGCTTTTATCAGCTGCTGCAGCGCCAACTCGCGCGGCTTCCAGACTTTGCCAGCTCGGTTGACGTGGACTCCTAGAGCGCCCGGCACATGCTGCAGCAGCGACTGCGCCAGCGCCGACACCAGCCTGACCTCGCCGTCTGCATCCAGCGGTCGCGGCCCCGGTGCTGCTTCCTGCGGCAGCCGAGCCAGCGCGCGTGGTCCATGCGGACCCCCCACAAAC
>JAGNNG010000191.1 GCA_017990795.1 Deltaproteobacteria bacterium | reverse complement strand
TAGCACTCCGGCATCGCCGTAAAGTCGCAGCGCGGGGCCGGGTTCGTGCGAGGCTGCGAGGCTGCTGGCGGCGGCGCTCTCGGCGCACAGGATCTGCACCCACAGCTCGGGGCCGATGCCGCAGGGATCGCCCAGGGTCAAGCCTAGCGTCGGCATGGCACGCTCTTTGGTCGGCACGGGCTCGCCCAAGTCGGGGTCGCTTGCTCGACGAAGCCGGTCCGCACCCGCTGCCCGCCGCCGCGCCGCCCTAGCCGCGCCCACTCATTAGAGTGCCTATCAAAACCGTAGTGAGGATGGCCAGCCGCAGTGCCTAGCGCGCGGAGCAGCCATGTCGGCTGTGAGCACGATAGGTGCTGTGGATGGACACCGGAATAGGTTTTGATAGGCACTCTAAAGCTGGAGGTTTGCACGGCCCCTGTATACTTCCTGAATGCTGGCACCAGCAAGGCGTCTGACTTTTATGCGTACACGACTTGATCCTCCGTCGCTAAAGGGGCTTTCTAAGGTGGGCGCAGGCACGCGCCGCGGGTCGTCCTTGCGGTCTAGGCTTTTCGCCGGAGCGGTGACGCTGGCGACGCTGCTTGGCGGTCAGCTCGGCGGTCTGCCAGAGGCGCAGGCGGACCTGGCGCGCGGGGCGGCGAGGCAGGGCGATGCGTTCACCTTCAGCCTGAAGTTTCTGGGCTCGATCGATGCGGGGCGGGCGCGCTTTGCGGTGTCGCCGCCGATGCAGAGTCCCGCCGGGCCGATCATTCAAGTAGTGGCGGAAGCCGAGGCCATGGGGCTGGCCAAGCTCATCACCGGGCTGCACGAGGACTATCGGCTGGTGCTGGATGCCGCGACGCTGCTGCCGCGGAAGATGCACCTCATCGAGAGTGGCCAGCGCAGCCGCACCGCCATCATCGATATCACCGACAAGCGCATCGACATCTTCGTCAAAAAGCCCGATGCCGAGCGTCGCCTGTCCGGCACGCTGCCGAGCCAGCCGCTAGAGCCGATTGCGGTCCTGCTGCTGATGCGGGCGCTGCGCCTGCAAGACGGCGACAAGGCGGACTTGGTGGTGATGGATGGCACTGCGTTTTACCAAGGCACCATGGAAGTGCTGGGCCGCGAGGTCACGCAGAGTGGCCTTGGGCCTCGGGCGGCGATCAAGATCTTGTGCAGCGGCGTGCGCATTACCGAAAACGGCGGCAAGGTGAACCGCCCCGTGCGCACGGGCCTGGTGTGGGTCAGCGACGATGCGGCCCGCCTGCCTCTGCGTGTCGAAGGCGAGACCGAGCTAGGCAAGGCCGAGTTTGTACTGACCAGCTTTGAGCCCGGACGCAGGCCGCTGGCAATGCCCAAAAAGCTGCAAGGCATCACCGAGAGACGCGCCGGTGTGGCCCCTGCTGCAGCTCCTAGTCCGGTCGCAGCGCCACCCCACGCTGCCCCGACCCCTGTTTCACCAGCCGCGCCAGCTCCGGCTGCGTCAGCACCAGCTTCAGCCGCGCCAGCTCCGGTTCTTACCGCGCCCGCCGCCGCTCCTGCGGTACCTGCACCGGTTCCCGCAGTACCGCCAAAAGCCGTGCTGGCTCCTGCTGTGGCCCCGGCGCCTGCTGCGGTATCCCCACCAGCGCTGGCCCCTGCGGCACCAGCACCGGCTGCAGCTTCGACGTCAGAGCGCCTCTCAAAACCGCAGTAAAGATGTAACGGAAGCGGTCTTGAGAGGTGCTTGGTTAGGCCCCGCCGCCTTCTATCAGGGGACTGCCGCTGACTCGGCGCAGGTTGATCACCGACAGCGACATATCAAACCGCGCCTGCGCCAGCCCGACTTCGGCCAGCACCAGCTGATCTTGCGCCGTCAGTAGGTCCAGCTGGGTGGCGGTGCCTGCTTCGTACTGCACGCGCACCAGATCCAGCGTCTCTTTGGCCATCGACACCGAGCGCTGCGCCGCCACTAGCCCCTGCTTACGCGTCAGGACCGAGCGTCGGGCATTGATTACTTCGTCGCTGATGCTGTCGCGGAGCTGCTCTAGCCGTAGCAGCGAGTCGCGGCGCTGGGCCTCGGCCTGATGGCGGGTGGCGTCGCGGGCAAAGCCGTCAAAGATCAGCCAGTCGAGCTGGGCACCGACTGCGTAGTAGTCAATGCGGCCCGCAAAGCCGGTGGCGTTGGTCAGGCGGATGTTGCCAAACGCCGACAGCGTAGGCGACCAGCGCAGCCACGAGGAAGAGATCTGCGCCGAGGTGGCCTGCACTGCCAGGTCTAGGCTCGCCAGCTCGGGGCGCCTTTGCAGCGCGTCGCCCACTAGCTGATCACTGGTGCCGGGCTCAAGGCTGGGCTCGGGCGGCGGTACGACTTTGAAGCTGCCCGCCTCAAGCTTTAGCAGCCTGGCTAAGGTTCGGTAGGCTGCGGCCCGCTGATCCTGCGCTTCTAGCAGTCGCTGCTGCGCCTGAATCAGAGCCAGCTCGGCGCGGGTGACCTCGACGCGGTTGACGACGCCGGCGGCCAAGCGAATGCGCGCATTGTCGGCGGTCTTTTGCGCGACCTCGATGGCGTGGACTCGGGCGCTGACCACCTCCTCGGTCCCGGCGGCGGTGTAAAACGAGCTAGCGACTGATTGCAGCACCTGCGCCGTGGTCACGACCAGCTGCTTTTCCTGCGACTTGTACGCCAGCTTGGCCCCCGACAGAGCCGGATAGGCCGCCGGGACCAGCAGCGGGATGTTGGCCGCAATCACCGCGTCTACCTGCACCTGCGGCTGGATGGCGACATTGATATTTGCAGACTCAAGCACTTTGCCCAGGTCTTGCATCGTCTGACCGGGGTTTTGAAACTGCATACAAGAGGCGGCCACGCCGGGCGGATTGACGCGGTTTGGGTCGTTACAGACCGTGTCGAGAAGGACTTTGGTAATCGGCCCCGTGGCGACCGGTGAGCCGTTGACCTTGGTGTTCAAGTCCGCCAGCTGTGCGCCTTGCACGGCACTGCCAAAGACGGAGCCGCTCTGGTCCAGGTTCAGTCGCACTTCTGGGATGTTAACGGTCAGCTTGCCCTGGGCGGTTACTGTCGGTAGCAGCGCCGCCATGGCGCGCTCGATATCGGCCTTGCTGCCGCTGAGTCGCTCTCGCGCACCCTGAAGGTCGCGGTTCTGCTTTTCCCCCAGCTGCAGCGCTTCGGCGATGCTAAGTGCGCGCGCGCCCGTGATGCCGCTTTCCTGGGCCAGCGGGATTGGCGCAACCGGTGGCGGCAGTGGTGGGGCCGTGACTTTGGTCGTGCTGCTGCTGGAGGTTCCCGCCGCCTTGGCCACGCCACCGCTGAGCAGCGAGCCTGCAAGCACCGAAAAAGCCAGCAGAGAGACCACAGGGACCGAGGAGAAAACGATCGGAGAGACATTCTGTGCGCGCGTGCGCATCGCTATAGACCTCACTACACCCGCTTGCCGGGTTGGTTTGTAAGACGGAGCCACTGGTTCGTGCTTCGTGCGAGCCGCTGTCGTTGTAAGCAACCGAGCTACAGCGGGGGATAAAAGGATGCTAGCGCGGGAATGTTAACGGAGTGTAAAGAGCCACGCAGCACCTTCAATCAGATGTCTGCGTGCCGCTCTTTCAGTCGACAAGTTTTAAGTGGCTGGGCCGCGGTTTTTTGGCCGCTGTGCCGGACTTGCCGCCGATGCTGCTGACCAGGCTGGGCTTGGTGGTGGCTGCGGGAGGCGGGGGCGGCGCGGCTTCTTTCTCTTGGTCGAGATCCGCGGGCACGTCGCTTTCCCATACATAGCCGCGCTTATCGCCGTCAGTTAGGGCAAACACCGCCGACCACGGAATGATCGTCAAGTGCGGCACCTGCCGAAAGGACAGCGTGGCCGAGATGCCTTGCTCATCGACTTTCAGATCGTAGATCGGCACCGGCATGTTGTAGCCGTACTGCAGGACCAGGCGCGGCAGCTCGCGAAACTGCTCGGGTACGCTGACGCCTTCGCGACGCGGGTCCAAGTGGACATAGACCCAGGCATCCTTGAGTAGCTCGACCATGACATCTAGTTTTTCCGGCGTCATCTGGGCTCCGTGAGTTCAGCGCGTAAAGTAACACAGGCATGCGGCGGTCCCTAGCCAGGCCAGAGCACCGCTTTGAAACTACTGCGGACTCAAGCTGAGCGGCTGACTGCGCTTGCAACCAGGGGCGGCGGCTTCGCTCGCTTGTTCGTCCGGCTTGGGTACTTTGCTACGTTTCTAAGATGAGTTCTTACCCCAAGTGCGGAAGACTACCCCAGCATGTCCGATAAAGAGCCTGAACATCAGTCAGAAGCTGCAAGTGACGCGGGTGCGGTTACGGCGGAGGCCGCCGAGCACTGGCTGTATCGCCTAAGCCCGGCGCAGTGGCTCGCAGCTGCTGACAATGAGCTGCTTGCTTCGCAACAGGCGTTTTTGGTCAAGCAGCATCGCACGGCGGTGACGCATGCGCGGCGAGCAGCAGGAATGGCGCTAAACGCAGTCCTGTCCCTGCAGTTTGATGAGCGCTATGGCCGTAGCTATATGGACCACCTAAAAGCGCTAAGCCAAGACGCTGCCGTCTCTGCAGAGTTGCGTGACGCGGCAACCCGCTTGCTGTCGCTGCCCATCCAGTCGCAGCTAGTGACGCTGGGTCCAAAGGGCGATGCCAAGCAAGCCGAGCCTGCGGTGTTGATCCTTGGGTACGCTCGTCAGCAGCTGGCGATTGCCGTCGCTAAAGCCGAGCCGCCCAAGCCCTGACCGAGTTTTTCCTCGGTATGGCTGTTTTGGGGGGCAGAACCGTGTCGCCTATGTCCTCGGTCTAGCGTCGGGGTGGGGGGACTTGCTACGATGGGGCGTGCCCGAAAAACGGCCTGACTATGGCGAGTTCGCCGCGCCTCAGTGGACCCGGACGCAGCTGTGTCGTCTGCTCCGCGACTTCTTTTGGCACCGAGGCGCTGC